>DBZJ01000078.1 GCA_002311635.1 Syntrophaceae bacterium UBA1163 | reverse complement strand
AAGATGTTTGACACTAAGGGCGGCACACTGCCGGCAATTGAAGAACAGCGGGAAAGCAAGTGAAAAACGGGACACTTTGTTGTACTGTACGTAACGAGAAGATGGTTGACCCAGGAGCATAGAGGGTAAATTATCTGCCTGATTTTTCTAGTGAAACAGAAAAAGGAGGCAGAAATGAGCCCGGAAACTGTCGCAGTAGATTCAGAACATCACCCGATCCAGCATGTATACCTTCCTGCAGGTCCTTGCCGCGTTTCCCAGACAGCGCTTCGGCAGACCGAGAACCGTGAGTACCTGGATAAGCAAATTAACATCCTCAGGCAAAGCGAGCTTCCCGGAAAGGAGCACGCCGAACAATACCTGTCGCACTTGTACCGAAAGAACTGCCGGTCCGGCACAATCGAGGCCAATCAAATATCGATCAGGATGTTTCTAAAGTTCATCGGAGACCAGCAGGGCATTATTCATCTCGATCAGGTCACCAGGCGAAGCATCGAGGCATTCGTCGAGCATGAGCAAGACCGGGGTCTTAAGGCTAAGACGGTTAGCGTTCGGCTTATGGTGGTGCATGCCTTCCTTCGGTTTCTGGTCGAAGGGGAAGTGATCGATCCGAATGTTCTCAGAAAGAAAATAAGGGTCAAAGTCCCGGAGGCCCTGCCGAAAGCCATCGAACCGGAAAATATAAAGGCTCTTTTTGCGTTAATCGATCATGTTCGTGATCGGGCCATGTTCCTTATGCTTTTGCGGACTGGAATGAGAATAGGCGAACTTCTGGATTTAAAAATCGCTGAAGTCAACCTGAAAGAGAAGAAAGTGAACATCTATGAGGCGCAGAAGACAAGGGTCGGAAGGGTGGTCTATTTTAGCGATGATGCAAAAGAGGCACTCGGTTGCTGGCTCAAGGCAAGAGACCCCGAAAAGGAATTTGTCTTCTACGGGCAGGGAAGAAATCGCCTGGGTTATACAGGGGCTCAGGTAAGGTTTGAGAAATACATCGAAGCCGCCGGCCTGTCGGCAAAGGGCTACACGATCCACTGCCTTCGCCACACTTTTGCAAGCGAACTCCTGAATGCCGGGATGAGGCTTGAGTGTTTGCAGCCCCTCCTTGGGCATACAAGTCTGGAGGTGACCCGAAGATACGCCAGGCTGACCGACAGGACTCGCGAGGAGGAATACTTCCGGGCAATGGCGATCATCGAGAAAGGAGCGGCCGGTGGCCATTATCGATTCGATCATTAACTTCAGAAGACACCTGAAGAGAAAGAATTACTCGCCACGAACCGTTAGAGACTACATGAGCACTCTCAAACAGTTTGTGGTCTGGCTGGATTGCCCCATCGAAGAGGCGAGCAACAAAAAAGTGCTCGGGTTCATCGACCATCTTCTTGATAAGAAACTCAAACCCAAGACGATAAATTGTTATCTGGACAGCATCCGCTCGTTCTACGAATACCTCAGGGAAGGAGAGGATCTGGAGATCGCAAGCCCGGTAAAGAAGGGCTGCTGCCTTCGACTATCAAAGCCTCTTCCACGCTTTTTAAAAGACGAAGAAGCCTCACTGCTCATGGATAAACTCGAAGGCCCGCGGGACCGGGCCATGTTCCTGCTCATGCTAAGGTGCGGTCTTCGAGTGGAAGAGGTCGCATCCCTCACTCTCGGCGCGCTGGATCTCAGACGGGGTAGTCTTCTGGTCAAGAGCGGCAAGGGCGCAAAGGATCGGGTGGTCTATGTGAGCCCGGATGCCCATGCAGCGTTGACAAGCTATCTCAAGGAGAGATCTCGATTGAAGTCGAAATCTGTTTTCCTGGTCGAGAGGGGAGTGTGCAAAGGAAAGCCAATATCGGTAAGAGGAATCCAAAAGAGAATGGAATACTACGCAGGTAAGAGCGGCCTGAAGGTTTCCTGCCATCATCTGAGGCACACAATGGCCACGCAGCTCCTAAATGCCGATGCGGACATTACGATTATTCAGGACCTCCTCGGCCATAGCCGGATTACAACGACCCAAAGGTATTGCAAGGTGTCGAACCGGAAAGTGGAAAAGGACTACTACCGGGCGATTGATTTGGTAGTGAAAAGGACTTCGCCGCAGGAAACTGCGCCAGCGCCGGGCGATTCATAAGCCACTACCACTTTGGGTTTAGCGCTCTGGGGAACTCAAGAGGGGCAGACAAAAAGAAGGGCAAAGCCCAAAAGGGCCCGCCCCTCCGTCGTTCCATCGAGAGAGCTTTTCCACCTCCAAGCTTTTGACGCTAACCCAGCCGGTGGAGGGGGGAAACTCCAGTCGCCCTACGGGCTCCTTCCGTTTCCCCCCTCCACCGGCAACCCCAAATTTTGGGGGTGGGCCAAATCAAATTAACAAACCAGCCCCGTCGCACGGGTTGCTCCCCATGGGCCCGGCGGGCAAAAATAACTCTAGCACAGGAAGATTCGGATCAGATATACTGATCCCTGAGAAAAGATCAAGGAGCCTGCCAAGATGGAAAATCAGATAGATAGGAATAAGCCAACAGTTATAGGCAGACTCTCGCTAACACCCTACAGCCACTAGAAAAACTCGCTCTTGTTACATACAGTGTTGTATTCTGTCCATATTCTTGAAATTAGGTTTTCCGGCCATCATGACAATTGGTGTGATAGCAAAAAATCAGTTAATCAGTTGTTGTGTTTTCAATAGGAGCAATCTTATGAGCAATGACTTTGTAAAGCAAATTATAGCCAGTCTTGATATATATTCAAATATCGCTAATGCAATTGCAGAAAAGATGCGTCCTACACTTATTGAGATAGAACAGATTAGGAAGCAATACAAGCCCGTAATACAACAAATATCTACTGTATTTCACGCGTTGGTAAAAGAAAATGCTCATCATATAATTGAAGCTATACAAAAATATGTAGATCAAGCCAACATTTGGCAGGAAGAGCATAAACAAAATGTAGTACTAATGGCAACTGGAAGTGGCTGGTTCCCAAACTGGTTTACATTCTTTTATAAGCCCACAGAAGAAGTTAATGACATTGATACCTTTATGACAATGCATCTAAACGAATGCTGGGGAGAACTGACAGACAGAATTATAATGTTATGCCCTAATAGAGAGCACATTCTAAAAGCTGCATTTAATTTGCACAGAGATGGAAATTATATAGCTTCGATTCCCCTTTTTATTTCACAACCTGATGGTATCGTTTGTGAAGAAATAAAAGTATTCCTATTTGCCGGAAAGCCAAAAGACGACACAACCCGGTCCGACAAAACCCCCGGAGTGGCGCAAGCTTTAGAAAAAATGCTGGAAAGGGGCGATCTCCAAAGGGGGTTTTACGAAGACATTCTTCTTGAGCCATATAAAGTGAAAACGCAATTTTCTGAGTGAATGAAAAAGTCAGGGGATAAGGATAAGAAAAAGGGTCCAAATAGACATGGAATATTACACGGGTATCGAGAGCATCTTGATTATGGGACAGAGTTAAATTCTCTTAAATCATTTTCATTATTGGCCTTTTCACCTCATAGGGCAGCAGTAAAATCATGAGGGAATAGTGTGAAAAATGGTAAGAGGCAAATACAACCTATTTGAGGTTTTCTCTGGAAACCCAAGGGCCGGAAGATCATACACAACTTCCATATTATTTTTCCTGCTGATCTTGAATCTGGTCTGTCTCTGTTGGACAATTCCAACCCGTGCACAATGGACCAATATCGGTCTT
>DBZJ01000004.1 GCA_002311635.1 Syntrophaceae bacterium UBA1163 | reverse complement strand
CCTGCCCAGCTGGCGAAGGTGCTTAAGACCCTGGAGGGCATCCAGAGAGCGTTCAACAGGGCACAGTCCGGCGGCAAAAAGGTATCACTGGCTGACCTGATCGTTCTGGCCGGTTGCGCGGGCATCGAGCAGGCTGCCAAGAATGCTGGTCACAAGGTTACGGTTCCCTTCACGCCGGGACGTATGGATGCGTCGCAGGAGCAAACCGACGTGAAGTCGTTCGCCGTACTCGAACCGGCTGCAGACGGGTTCCGTAACTATATGAAAGCTAAATATGCAGTAACGGCAGAGGAACTGCTGGTTGATCGCGCGCAACTTCTGACGCTGACCGCTCCTGAGATGACGGTTCTCGTGGGCGGCATGCGCGTCCTGAAGGCCAACTTCGGCGGGTCCCAGCACGGCGTCTTCACCAAGCGGCCAGAGGCGCTCACCAATGATTTCTTCGTGAATCTGCTCGACATGAGCACGACGTGGAAGGCAACCTCTGAAGACGATGGGGTGTTCGAGGACCGTGATCGTGCGACTGGCGAACTGAAGTGGACCGCCACACGTGTCGATCTGATATTCGGTTCAAACTCCCAACTCCGCGCCCTCGCTGAAGTCTACGGAAGTTTGGATGCGGAGAAGAAGTTTGTCCATGACTTCATAGCGGCCTGGAGCAAGGTGATGAACCTCGACCGCTTCGACCTGGCCTGATCACGGCGACAAGCTGAAGCACATCAGCAACTGCACGAAGGCGGATCCTGCCTATGGCGAAGGCGTGGCCAAGATGCTGTGCAGCCCAATGAGCAAGGTGAACAATTAGCGCAAGGTGGCACTGCTGCTCCAGCAGGAAGCACCTTCTGGGCAAGGCGCAGAAGAAGAAATTAAAGAATGAAATAAAATTACTCTCCTAATAACCACGTTAGAAAGTCTTCGGTTTTCTAACAGGGTAAACTAAATTAGAAAGGAGGTTAAATATGGCTGAAGCAAAAGATGGATGTGTGAAGCCTGCAAAGGGAATCATCAGTTTGCCGGAAACCAAGACTTCTCAACCCGCACAAATTCAAAAGGAGGAAACCAGGATGATAGCTCAAGTTGGGAAACCCGCACCTGATTTTGAAGCAAGCGCCTATATCGACGGAGGTTTCAAGAATATCAAACTATCCGACTATAAAGGAAAGTGGGTAGCCCTCTGCTTCTACCCCGGGGATTTCACTTTTGTCTGACCGACAGAATTGTCGGCAGTTGCCGTCAAATATGAAGAGTTCAAATCACTCGGAGTCGAGGTTTTGTCATGCAGTATAGATAGCCGCTTCATCCATAAGATCTGGCAGGAAGAAGAACTCTCAAAGATGGTGAAAGGTGGGGTTCCCTTTCCGATGCTGTCGGATGCAGGAGGCCGTATCGGGAGCGCTTACGGTGTCTACGATGAAGAAGCAGGAGTTAACATAAGGGGTCGTTTTTTGATCGATCCGGATGGGGTCATTCAGGCAATGGAGATTGTCGCTCCACCGGTTGGCAGGAACGTTCCCGAACTGATCCGGCAGGTCAAGGCCTTTCAGCATGTGCGTGCGACGGGCGAGGTCATGCCCTCCGGATGGCAGCCAGGTAAGCCTACATTAAAACCAGGCCCAGACCTGGTAGGAAAGGTGTGGAAGGTCTGGAAGCCGGAGATGGCTTTTTAACACTCTCCCCTCGCGACCTGTCTATAAGGCGGATAGGGACTGTGGACGTCGCGTAGCTGAAGGATTAGGGCTGGACGTGAAAGGAGATTTTATGAAAATACCAGAGTATATAAGAAAGGAAGAAGTAAGGAGGGTTTGCAAAAACCTGAAACTTCGAGATTGGACAAAATTGAAGACAGCTAAGGTTCTTCCGAGGGAAGCGAAGGTTATTCTTGGAGAGGTGAATACGGATAAGATGAAAATCGAGATTGAAGAATTCCACAAGGGGATGGAAGTTGAGCTCGAGCATGGGATTCGATTTAAGGATGCCAACGTGACAAACAACCATCCCATCTTGACCGGAATGATTGTGCTCGCCCACCTCAAAGAGTCACTCGACTACTATAAACTCCTTGAAGTGGCCGAACTTGAAGGCGACCTTCTGAAAGCCGTGGCTGCCGGGAACATTAAGAAGACTAGAACAGAATATAAGAAACTTGCGGAGGCTAAGATTACTCTCGCCAAGGCTAAGGCAGCCCGAATAAGTTAACAAACCAATCAAATGATAAAAAAGCCATGATGGGACCAGACGATGGGATCTTTGCCAATGGCCGATGGGACATGAGTAAGGAATATCCAAGGGACGCTCGACTGGCTTGAATTTAAGCTTTAAACAAGGCACGATAAAATCATGATGTAAAGAAAGGAAGAACCATATGAAAGGCGAAACGATTTTATCAAGCAGAGACCTTACCAAGTGCGTTGAATTTCACGGTCACATGTGCCCAGGGTTAGCTATTGGATTTCGAGCGGCTCGAACCCTCATGGATCGGTTGAGTGTCCGGAGATCACCAGATGAGGAGTTGCTTGCGATCGTGGAAACGGATGCCTGTGGGGCCGATGCCATCCAAGTAATGACAGGTTGCACTTTTGGGAAAGGAAACTTCATTTTTAAGAACTACGGAAAGCATGCGTTTTCCCTTGCGGACAGAAAAAGGGGAAAAGCCATTCGTGTATCCCTCCGGCCTGATGCCGTCAAGATGGACCCGATATCTCTTTCCCTTTCCGAAAAGGTTCAGAAGGATGAGGCGTCCGCCGAAGAATTAGCCCGATTCAGACGGTTCCAGAAGGAACGAACCCAAAAAATTCTTGAGGCTGATGCTGAGTCTATATTCAAGATTGAAGACATCTCCCCGAACATTCCTCCCAAGGCCATGATTATGGAATCTGAAACCTGTGATTTCTGCGGAGAGCCAACCAAGAAGGACCTTTTGCGCAAAATTAATGGGAAAAAGGCATGTGTACCGTGCGCGGAGGAAAATGGCCCCTCTGTGGGACTTGCATCCTCTCCGTGCCCGTAACGCGTTATCTTAAAAATTCTAAATCACGGGTCTTGACAAATTAATGGTTTGTTGGCATAATTACCAACAAGGAGACAGTTCATGTTGATCAGCTTCGAAGAAGCGGAAATAAGATCAAAAATTATAAAGGCAATGGCTCATCCCGTCCGTTTGATGATGGTCGAGATGTTAAAAACCGGTGAACACTCCTTTTCGCAGATATTCGATTTGTTCAAGCTTGATAAATCCACCGTATCGAAACACCTGCTTGTCCTAAAAGAATCGGGAATAATTTCATCGAGAAAAACCGGTAGCGATATGATCTATAGGCTTGATGTACCATGTATAACTGATTTTTTCAGTTGCGTTACAGCAGTAATTGAAAGCAATGTGAAAAAGCAGCAAGTGTGCTTGTGCAGGTAATTTTTTTTAAAGCGGCTGTTGGTTTTTTTGCCAACAGACCATCGGTTAAGGAGAACGTTTCATGTTGAAGTATCTGGCTGACAGTTTGGTTTATCAATTAATGGGGATTAAACCTGGGACCATGTTAGGGGAAGCCCTTGACTTTTTCTTTTACGATTCCATGAAGGTTTTTTTACTTCTGGTAGTGATTATATTCGTGGTGGCTGTCATCCGGAGTTTCTTTCCCCCTGAACGATCACGTAAACTGCTTGGCAATCGACGCGAGTACGTGGGCAATTTCTTGGCCGCTTGTTTAGGGATCGTCACTCCTTTCTGTTCCTGCTCGGCGGTGCCCATGTTCATTGGCTTTGTAGAATCGGGTCTCCCGCTTGGAATAACTTTCTCTTTCCTGATTTCGTCGCCTACGGTTAATGAAGTCGCCTTGGTCATGCTTTGGGGCTTGTTCGGATGGAAGATCGCTATGATCTATATAGGCACCGGGGTCACCCTTGCCTTTTTCGCAGGCATCATCATTGGAAAGCTAAAACTGGAGCATCTGGTCGAAGACTATGTATACCGGATTAAGATGGGCGAAAGCGCAATGGCTGCCCCCACCTGGATGGAACGATTTGCTTATGCTCGGGACTACACCAAAGATATTATTGGGCGAGTGTGGCTGTTCGTCCTCATTGGCATCGGCCTCGGGGCATGGATTCACGGCTATGTCCCCATGGATTTTGTGTTGAAGTATGCTGGACCGGGGAATCCCTTTGCTGTGCCCATTGCCGTTCTGATCGGGATTCCTCTTTATTCTAACGCCGCAGGAGCTATTCCCATTGTTCAGGCTCTAGTAGAGAAGGGATTACCCATGGGGACGGCGCTCGCTTTCATGATGTCCATCGTGGCCATCTCCACGCCGGAGATGATTATTTTACGGAAGGTCATTAAACCTAAACTGATCGCTATTTTTGCAGGCATAGTGACTGTGGCCATTATCATCATAGGCTATCTCTTTAATGCTATTTTGTAATTCAAATGAGAGAAGACTAAAATTCAAAATGAAGGGAGAACGTGAAATGAAGATCGAGATTTTAGGCATGGGGTGTTCGAATTGTAATAAGCTGTATCAAAATGTTCTTGAAGCCGTTAAACGGAGCGGCAAAGAAGTCGAGGTTACCAAGGTTGAAGACATCCAGAAAATCATGACCTACGGGGTGTTATCCACTCCAGCTCTAGCGATAGATGGGGTGGTGAAGGTCGCTGGAAAAGTTCCGAAAGCAGAAGAGATCGAAGGTTGGATAAAATAGGAAATGAATTTTTGAAGGGAAGAAATGTAAATAACCTATTCCTGTATAGGGTTGGTCGTCCGCATGGCGAGAATCACAGTAATGAGTCTGAAAGATTAGATGCGGAGGTAAAGACAATGAGGAGAATTGAGATTCTGGGTATTGGATGCATGAGATGTGTCAAATTACAGAGCGAGCAAAGCAGGCGGTCAAAGAACTTGGCATCAGCGCCGAAGTGAGTAAAGTGCTGGACCTTGAGACCATTACTAATTATGGCGTGCTCGCGCTGCCGGCTCTGGCTGTGGACGGGGTGATCAAAATAGCAGGGAACATTCCAAAGGTTGACGAAATTAAAGAATGGCTCAAATAAAAAGGAGGGGCAAAAATGGAAGAAGAGAAATGCTTATGTCAGCCCACTGAAATTTCGATTTTCTCCTGCTCAGGGGGGTCCAACGTTGGGCAGATTGCCAATAACGTAGGTGTAAAATTGACGGAAGATGGCGTAGGTAAGATTTTCTGTTTGGCGGGAATTGGAGGCCATGTGAGCGGGATAATCGAATCGACAAAGGCGGGTAAAGTAGTTGTTGCCATTGATGGTTGTCCGGTGGCATGTGCCAAGAAGACGCTGGAACATGGTGGTTTCAATATTGATGAGTATGTTCAGGTCACAGATTTCGGCATTGAAAAGAATCATGATTTCAATCTTAACGCCTCCGATATAGAAAAAGTGACGAATTATTTGGCTTCATGCATCTCCAAAAGAAGGGGAATCTAATATCATCTGGAGGAGGCCATGCAGGAAAAGGACTATCGTCTGGTTCTCGTCGGCAACACGCAGGTTGGTCTCATGGGACTGAAGGGAATCTTTGAGGAGTTGAAGGCTCAAAGAGGAATGCCTGAGTCTGATTTAAAACAGATGCTGGTCGAAATGGCAGGAAAAAAGAATTATATCCCGCAATCCGTTAAGGAGGGATATGCCAAAGCACTTTTTAGGGAATTCAAAAGGTCTTTGGGAGAGAAAATGGAGGAAGAAAAGGGTGAGTTCCTTGAAGTGGCTATCCTCGGGCCGGGCTGTTATTCCTGCAACAAACTGGAGCAGGATGTCATGGCTGTTCTTTCCGAAACAGGAATCAAAGCAAGCCTGAACCATATAACGGACCCCGCCCTGATGTCTCAGTATGGAAATCCATCCACGCCTGCGCTCGTTATTAACGGGAAAGTTAAGTCCAAAGGGATCCTTCCAATGAAATCGGTGATTAAGAAATGGCTGGAGGAAGAAAAGGCATGACGATCAAGCCGATTGTACTGAATGTGACCTCTGAGGAAACAGTAAGGCTAACAAGAATTCTCCTTGATGAAGACAAGGAGGAGGCCCTGGCATTTCTAAAAGAATGCCTCAAACCTCAGTTGGAGCAGGCGACAAGGGATCATTGAGTGCCGGTCTTCGAGGCTTCGTATAAGCCTTCTCAAAAGGATACCTTCAGTAGACATTAAGGCCGAGTGCTGTTCAAGACTAAAATTAAGCCAGTCGGAGGGGAGAAATGACGAACGAATCGATCATACTCAAATTGACTGCTGAAGATACTCTAAGACTCACGAGGATTCTCCTCGACGAGGACAAGGTGGAGGCGCTTTTGTTTCTAAAACAGTGCCTTAAACCTCAACTTGATCAGGCCGGAAGAGGCCGTTTAGTCCGTTCTTTCGAAGCACCGTAATTCCCATAGGAGAGGAGAACCGATGAAAAAGGGAAATATCCTATTTTTAACTTTAGTGATTTTCACGATCTTTGTTTTTCCGTGTAAAGCCACTTTCTCAGAGCCTTCCGTAGATCGACGGTTTCCAAGAGAAATTGCCCAGGTCCCCCTTCCGAAGCTCCTGGATTTCGGAAGGGGCAAGTGTATCCCATGTAAGGCGATGGCGCCAATCCTAAAGGAACTGTCAGAAGAGTACAAGGACCGTGTCATTATAAGGATCCTTGAGATTGACCAGGACCCCCCGCTTACCATGGCAAATCGGATTCGCCTCATTCCAACACAGGTTTTCTATGATTCAAAGAACAACGAGGTTTTTCGGCACGAAGGGTTTATGGACAAAGAAGCGATCAAGAAGATATTCCAGCAAATGGGGGTTAAATGACCCATGGAAACCCTTCTCAATCATCTTTCCCAATCGCTCAGTGGAAACCCCTTTCTCGCCTACCTGGGAGTTTTTGTAGGAGGCATCCTCTCTTCCTCAAGCCCCTGCGTATTGGCTACCATTCCGTTGGTCATCGGATACGTAGGAGGATATTCAGGAGGAGATCGCCGCAAGGCTCTGCTCTATTCTCTGACCTTCATCCTCGGGCTGTCGATCACGTTTACAATTTTAGGGGCCATTGCTTCGTTTATCGGGGGACTTTTTGGCGTGGCCGGCCGCACATGGTACTTCGTCGTAGGCGGAATTGCTGTGGCCATCGGCCTCCAGCTGATTGGTCTTTATGAGTGGAACCTGCCCGGTCCCCTGCATCTTCAACCGAAACAAAGGGGGATACTGGGAGCTTTGCTCCTCGGCCTCATCTTTGGTATTGTGTCTTCTCCGTGCGCTACCCCAATCCTCGTCCTGATCCTCACTTTCGTCGCCTCAAAAGGAGAGATCCTTTACGGAACATCTCTGTTGTTTGTCTACGCAATCGGCCATTGTGCACTGATTTTTTTGGCTGGGGTCGCCGCGGGCTTTGCAGAGGGTTTTATTAGATTTAAAGGGATATCAAATGTGGCAACATGGGGAAAAAGGATCGGAGGTTCTATCGTTTTTCTCGTGGGAGTCTACATGGTTTATTCAGGGATTACCCTATAGGGCATGAAAATGCTTCTTCACTCATATAAAATTTCACGAACGCTTCCCTGTTTGGCCGATCCAGAAAAGATCCGGGTGATTGCAGATGTTTCGGATGAAATTCCTGAGGTATTCCCTTTTCTGAACGCGGTCCTGAAGGGTTGTATTTATAATCATCCGGCTTTAACCTTAACCATCAGGAAGGACGGAAAACTGTTTACTCTTCATGCGCACCATATCACGTTGGCCAAAATTGAAGATGAGAATGAAGCAGAAGAAATTCTAAAATGGCTAAAGGATCTGATCAACGAAACTTACGAGAAACGAGATCAAATCGAACCCAACTATTCCATGGCAGCCGAACTCAAGGCACTGGATATTTTCAAACTTCTTCCAGGGACAAATTGCAAACAATGTGGTGAACAGGCTTGCCTTGCCTTTGCTGTCAAATTGGTTGCACAAGACATAGATATTATGAAATGTGATCCTCTTTTTTCAGGGGAATTTCAGGGAAAACAGAAAGTTCTGCTTGAACTTCTTCGGGCCGCAGGGTATATGACTACCTCTAAGGAGATAAATCCATGACAGAGGAGGATGAATGAGATGGTTGAAGAGCGGATGAGCAAAAGACTCTCTTTTCTGGACCGCTTTCTGACATTGTGGATCTTTCTTGCGATGTTTGTCGGTGTAGGTTGGGGATATCTGTACCCAGGAGTGGTTGGTTTCTGGAATCAGTTCCAGGTTGGGACGACCAACATCCCCATTGCCATTGGGCTTATTCTGATGATGTATCCGCCACTGGCCAAGGTGAGATACGAAAAGCTGGGCCAGGTCTTCAGGAATTACCGGGTGCTGGCCTTGTCCTTGGTTCAAAACTGGATCATCGGTCCTATCCTCATGTTCCTTTTGGCCATCACTTTCCTCTCTGGCTACTACGAGTACATGGTCGGGTTAATTTTAATCGGGTTAGCCCGATGCATCGCCATGGTCATCGTTTGGAATGATCTCGCCTCCGGAGACAGAGAATACTGCGCCGGACTTGTGGCTTTCAATTCGATCTTTCAAGTCCTTTTCTTCTCAGTTTATGCCTACATATTCATTACCGTCCTGCCACCCTGGCTGGGACTGAAGGGAATGGCGGTCAAGATCACGATCGGTCAGATCGCAGAGAGTGTCTTCATTTATTTAGGGATTCCTTTCATCGCCGGTGTGCTTTCGAGGATCATCGGCCTCAAGACGCTTGGACGGGAATGGTACGAGGAGAAATTCATCCCCAAGATCAGTCCAATCACTTTGATTGCCCTCCTCTTTACTATCCTGGTTATGTTCTCCCTAAAAGGAGAATTCATTGTTCAGCTTCCACTCCATGTCGTCCGGGTAGCGATTCCATTATTCATCTACTTCGTGGTCATGTTCTTTGTCTCTTTCTATTTATCGATGAAGGTTGGAGCCACTTACGAACAATCCACGACTTTGAGTTTTACGGCCGCATCCAATAATTTCGAGCTGGCCATCGCTGTCGCCGTCGCCGTGTTCGGGGTCAACTCGGGCCAGGCCTTTGCTGCTGTCATAGGCCCTCTATTGGAGGTGCCGGTGTTGATTAGCCTGGTCAACGTGGCTCTCTGGTTTAAGAGAAAATACTTTCCCTATGCGGTGGAAACACCGACAGGGGTTTGTCACGTGGCCTGCGAGCCATGAAAGGTGAAGAGATGAGAGAAAAGCGGAAAATCGTTTTTGTCTGTGTTGAAAATGCCCGGCGGAGTCAAATGGCACAGGGGTTTGCTGAACGTCTTGGAGATGGGAAGATAGACGCCCACAGTGCTGGTTCTCGCCCCTCATCTGAGATTGACCCGCTTGTCATCGAGGTTATGAACGAGAAAGGGATTGATCTCTCTGCCAGGAGACCCAAAGGCTTGAATGATCTTCCTCCCCTCCAGATGGATTATCTTATCACGATGGGGTGTGAAGAGGCATGCCCAGCCATCCTTGCGAAAAAAGTGATTGAGTGGGAGATTCCAGATCCCAAAGGAAAATCGCTGGATACCTTCAGGAAGATCAGGGATATGATCGAAGAGAGGGTCAGAGCTCTACTTAAAGAAATCGAATAGTGTAATGCGTCCAACATTTCTTCACGTATAGTGTGGCATCAAAAACGGTCATTCTTGCGAAAGCAGGAATCCAGAGGGGCTAAAAGACTGGATTCCGGGTCAAGCCCGGAATGACAATCAAAGTAAAGAGATTTACGACGCACTACAATAGAGATGAGTTGGACTCAGATTTGGGTTGATGGCTACAAGGATCCTGGAGTTGCTTGCTTTAAAGTCAGGGTTAAGTTAAAAGTTGATCTAAAGATTTCTTATGCTACGAAGGCACAAATTATTAATTCTTGTTCCATCGACGCTCCTCATCGTTATTTTATTCGGGGTGCCTCCGTTGAACATGGCCCATCGATTAGCGGGTGGGATCCCTTTTGCCCATGGTAAGCAAGTCCAGCTGGCCAATCACTGTCCGTTCCGCTCACTCATTACGCACGACGATCCAACCGTCGTAATTTTAAATTCAACTCCCCTGCATCAAGAATTGACTCCTGCATTCGATATCCACGTCTTGGATCCCGACTCTATTCATTCCAACACAACCTTCAATTCTTTTCCGCTTCGCTGCTAATTTTTAGTCAAAGCAATTCGCCCGTTCAATCATTTACAGAGTCGTTTTCAAAATATCCTTTACTAATATATCTTTAGGGTTCCTCTAAAAATT
>DBZJ01000146.1 GCA_002311635.1 Syntrophaceae bacterium UBA1163 | reverse complement strand
AAAGTTCCTAAGAGACGAAAATAAAGCAAATAGCGGTCAATTGTTAATATTAACACCTTTCCCGGGTACTCCAGTCGGCGACGAAAAAAAGATTTTTGAATTTGCTAAAAACGAAAGCAACCTGTTTGATGGACAACATCTGGTCACGGCGCCTCCGCCAGACTTCACTTGCGCGGGACTACAAGAGACAGATCTTGATCTTCATTTCGACTTGTTTAGTAATCGACACCTCTTCCGTACTTTGTCCTATGATAGCAGGCAGATTTTTGCTGATCCACTGAGAGCATTCAGATTATTGGCAGCAGATATCTTCGCTCATACTTATGCTACAAAGACAATTACATCCATGAAAAAAGATCCGTATTATAAAAACTTTTTGAATAATTTGAGGCAAATAGATACTAAGATAACTTCGGAAATAACTAATTAATGCACATTTATGGGAACGATAACTCAGGCTACTTGGTAGGCGATGACAAGATTATCCTAGCGCCGAAACATTATCGTGATTGCCGATGAAGCTCAGCGCACAATATAGGTTTCAGGCAAAGCTGATTGATACAAAAGACGAGAATGACAAGCCAAAGGGAAAACGCATCGCCCACGGTTTTGCCGAATATTTGCGGGATGCAATCCCGAATTAGGGCTTTTATACTAACCGTTTGACATTGCCCTTAAAAAAAACATCAAGCAAAATCACTGAATGTTACTTTTCTTCATTCTTCTCGTTGCTAACCGAAAGACTCTGAAAATAATGCCAATGGAGATAATTGCTAGACCTATGCCGATTTCTTTAGGAGCCAGTGAAAAAGCCAACGCCAGGCAACCTATCAAACCCGCTATTGCTAACCAACGTGGAAACATCCGTTGTTTATTTGCCAGTTTCAAGGCTGATAAATGGTAATGTCAAGGGGATTGTGTNNATAATAATAGAACAAGTGTACTATTGTCAAGTGCTATTTGTAACATTTGGAATTCAGTCAAGCAACGCAACTTCGACAGGTAATGTCAAGGGGATTGTGTGAAATTACCCTCGATTAAGTTACGAAGGGAGGGGAGATTGTAGTGCACTTTCCCTACAGGGTTCGACCGCCAGTACATTTCCATCTTGATGCTGATAAAAGCTAACAGGGTATAACAGGCATTCTCTCCGGCAACGATCTCCATCGGTTTGGTCCGCCGCTTAAATTCCTTATTTAAACGCTCAATAACATTGCTGGTACGCAGAGAAATCCATTCCTCCTCCGGAAAATCGAAGAAGGTCAGACAACTGTCCAGGGAATTTTGTAAGCATTTCACCGCGGAGGGAACATCCTTACTCCAACGCTCGGTGAATTGGGTAGAGAATTCCATTGCTTTATCCCTGCTGGATGCATAGAAGATCGAGCGCATATCGTCAGCCACTTTTTGTTTCAGTTTTTGAGGAACCTTAGCCAGCACATTACGTGCGACGTGTACCTGGCACCTTTGTACCTTTCCTTGGGGGAATTCCTCTCGAAAAACCTTCTCGAGTCCTGGTAAGCCATCCATAATACCCAAAGTAATCGTTTGGCTATTTAGACCCCGCAGTTTCAAATCCTTAAAGGTCTCCCGCCAACTGGAAGCAGATTCCTTATCTCCAGATTGAATGCCAATAACCTGTTTCTGACCGTTTTCGGTCACCCCGATTACCACCAAAACTGAGACCTTCTCGATGCTTCTGGCAACACGCATCTCAAAATAGACGCCGTCACAGAACAGATATTTAAATTTTAGCAAAGACAGATCACGATTCCGCCAGTTCTCAATGGCTTTGACCAGTTCCCGGCTGCACCGGCTGACTTCTCCGGAGGATATCTTGTGGCCGATTAACCGGTGGGAAATCATCGACAGAGTGCGTGTACTTACCCCGCTAAGGAACATCACCGCGATATCCTGTCTCAGCTCATCTTCATACTGTTTGCTCTTTGGAATGACCTGAGTACGATACTCGCCATTCCGGTCCCGGGGCACTTTCACCGCAACTTCACCGATGCCTTTCAGGGCAAAATTGCGTGGATAGGAGCCGTTACGATGATTCGCTAACTCTTCCATTCGCTCATAAGGCTTCCTACCCAAAAAGCGGGTCAGTTCTACCTGCATGATTTCACTTAAATATTCCCCCACTACTTTTGGCATATCAGCCCGAACCATCTCCAAAATCTTCCCTGGTTGCTCTTGTATTTCTTTGAAAACTTCGACTATTTCTGATACACTAATTTCGACTTTCACCGGGCGCTTCTCCTTACATTTTGTTTTATTCTCCAATAAAACCTTGTACAGGAAAGCGCCTACTTTTTCAACCCCTCAGAATTTCACACAGAATATGTTACACCACCAAAAACTTTGTCGCCCTTCTAATACAGGAGAAGCCTGGGAAGATACGTTCCCTCTGCGGGGTAAGGATGGCAATTACCGCTGGTTCTTATCCCNNACACAGAATATGTTACACCACCTAAATAACTAGCCGCCTCCTCAAGGGTCATTAGCTCTGCCACTCAGTAACTCCTCCAAGAAACCTTAGTATATAAATAATCCGCCCTAATTTGGTTTGATAGCTCGAGAAATAACCATTCTGTAACCACATAATCTACTATGCTATTGTCTCACATAGTATACCATTGTCTGTTAAAAGTCAATTATCATTTTGTAAATTCAATAATTTCGTGGTCTCTGACTGTAAGAATGACTCATTTTGTATGCCTTGCTTTAGACAGAAGATTACCCTTCAAATCACCAAGATATTC
>DBZJ01000040.1:1848-4457 GCA_002311635.1 Syntrophaceae bacterium UBA1163 | reverse complement strand
GGTTTTCTGGCATAGCTTATAAGTAAAGCTGTTATTAAAGAGAAGAGTGGATAACAATTCATAGGCTCTCCCCAAATGTCCTCGTCTCTCCAATCTATTTCTGCTTATCGTTTTCTTCATCCATAGATGCTAGTGGCTTCCTGGTACTTGCCCTGGTTCGAGAAAACATTCCCCAGGTTGTAATGTACCTCCGAAAATTCGGGATTAATCCGTAGGGCCTCGTTAAGATGAGAAATAGCCTCCTGGGACCTGCCCTGGTCCAAGAAAGCTCTCCCAAGGTTATTATGCGGTCGGTCCTTGTGAGGGGGCTTCTTCACACAATCCGTCCAGAGTTCTACCTCACTGCTCCAAACTCTGTTCCTCCAGTAGGTTCCAGTCATAAGGAGAAGGATCAACAAGCCACAGATGATCATTTCCCCGACATGGAGTTTCGGTCGTTGTACCACGCTTTGCATCGTTGCGCACCTCGCCCCCTTTGCTGATCGAGGCTCCTCAAGATCCACTTCTTTTATCGTTTTGAATCTCTTAGACATTGTCTTGATGTTATTTATAGAAAAGATGATACAAAATGCTTTGACATTGGTACGCTTATCTCAGATGAGTCCTGCCCCATTATGCACATTTCTACCCATAATCGTCAACATTGAAGATTAATTTGGCGTGAAGATAAGTAGGGTATGCCGTGTAAAACGTATGACTTGTCGGTTAAAGTCCGACCGTGGGAGTTCGGCAGTTCGCCCACGTAGCTTGAGGGAGGTGTAAGGGGTAACCTGAAGCACTAAGTTTCCTGACGAAGGCTCCGTAAGGGAGCTGAGCAAACCTGCGGGTTGCAGCGTGAGCGAACCTGGATGTAGCCTCGAAATTCACAATGGAGTTGTCGACCCTCTCCTACAAAGGGGAAGACCGGAGTATCTATCCTAACGAAAACTGCCGGAACCGATAGATGGACTCCCGGGGTAACAGGGGTGACACGCAGGGGCAGCCATACGACAATGAACGCGGGAGACCCTTGTCGATGCTCATCAGGGGGGCAACCGGTAGATATAAGGAAACGAAATTTTACCGGGTCGGCAAGGGAGTCGGAGTTGCCCATAGTACCGCTGGTATCTCAAGGGCAGCATAACCTTGGGAGAGGGAAGGGGCAATACTTTTATCACGTTTCAGAAGAAGTGAAGGGGAGGAGATTGCACGAACGTGCTGGAAACTCCAGAAAAGATCCGGGAACTTCAGAGGAAACTATACCGGAAGGCCAAGCAGGAAAAGGAGTACCGATTCTATCTTCTCTATGACAAGATTTACAGGATGGACATCCTGAGCCATGCCTACAGACTTGTCAGAGCGAACAAAGGAGCACCTGGAATAGACGGGGAGACCTTTGAGCAGATAGAGGAGAGGGGAGGAACCGGGAAGTATCTTGAAGAGATTGCCGAGGAACTCAAGCGGAAAGACTACAAGCCCCAGGCTGTTCGTAGGGTTTACATTCCTAAGGCAACAGGGGGTAAGAGGCCGCTGGGAATACCGGTGATCAATGACAGAGTCGTACAGATGGCCGTGAAGATAGTAATCGAGCCTATCTTCGAAGCCGACTTTCAGAACAACTCTTACGGATTCAGACCGAAGCGGAATGCCCATCAGGCGGTGGACGACGTAAAGAATCACCTCTTTAAAGGCAGAACCGAAGTAATTGATGCCGACATTTCCAAGTACTTCGATACCATTCCCCATGACAGACTGATGCAGGTGGTGGCCAAACGCATCATGGATAAGCAGATATTGAAACTTATCAAGATGTGGCTCAGGGCACCGATTGTTGAGGAACGTGGGGATGGAAAGAAAGAGTGCAAAGGGAATGATAAGGGGACACCGCAGGGAGGGGTGATATCACCGCTGCTTGCCAATATCTATCTAAATGTACTTGATACGCTGTGGGCGGTCAAGAAAATACAGGAGAGATTGGGAGCAAGGCTGGTGAGGTATGCCGATGATAGTGTGATATTATGCAGAGGCAACACCGGTCGGATTCTGAAGGGGATAAAGAGGGTTCTCGATGACCTGGGCCTCATTCTGAATGAGGAAAAGACCTATGTTGTGGATGCACGCCAGGGGAGCTTTAACTTTCTGGGATTCACTATAGGAGTGAAGCGAAGCACGAGAACCGGAAGGACATACCCTCACATCGAACCGTCCAAGAAAGCACAGCAACAGATACGATCAGAAGTCAAGAGGTTGACAACGGAGCAGTATAGTGCAGTGTCGACGGAGGTTGTGATTCGGAGAGTGAATGAAGTGGTCAGAGGATGGGTAGGCTACTTTCGATATGGCAATTGTACGAAAGCCCTGGTAACCTTGAAAAGATACTTGGTCTACAGGATGCGAATATATCAGCGCCGGAAACACCATTACTGTAGTTTTGGATACAAGGCATATCCGGATAGATATTATTTCGATCCTTTAGGCCTATACGAAGTTCCAACCAAAGCTCCATGGACGAAAGCCACCGGATGAAGATAATCGGAAAGCCGTATTCGGGAAAACCGAACGTACGGTTTGATGAGGGGGAGCTGGAGATAGAGCACGTAGCCACTACGCCAGCTCTCTACTCTACTGAA
>DBZJ01000040.1:0-1795 GCA_002311635.1 Syntrophaceae bacterium UBA1163 | reverse complement strand
GCCAGCTCTCTACTCTACTGAAGGATGAAAGTGGGCATACAGCCGAAAACCCCTCCTCAAAGTGAAAGAGTTCCCTTGCTGAGTTGGATATATTAAATTAGAATTAGAAGGTAATGTTTTTCCCAAAAGCAATACGCCAAAAATAGTACGGATGAACGGTTGGGAAAGAAAATACGGAGGTGAAGAAGTGGCCATGGAAAATAATGAACGAAACGATGCCTTTCTTCAGACAGTGGCTACGATACTGCTCAGATCATTTCTTTTTGGTCTGGCATTCTTGCTACTGTGGTTCCTTCTCTATTTGATTGCTCCTGCCTGGATGTTCGATTTGAATGCAAGGTGGTTCAATGTTGACAAACGTGACTTCGACTTGATTAATTACTTTGGCATGGGGTTTTTTAAGATAAGCATTATACTATTCTTTCTCCTCCCTTATCTCGCTATAAAATCGATGTCGCGAAAAAAGGAAACAAAGAAGCCAGCTTGAAAATGAGGTCTCGTTTAGAGTATTCCGTCCCCTCTGCGGCCTTTGACACCAATCGCTCAGCAGATCAGGAGAGATTAGAAATTTCTAATGCTATTTTAATCTTGTTCTAATCCTGATTGTGGTATCCGGTATACTGAATTCCCGAATAAAATTTTATAGGCGAAGTGCAGTAACGGAGGGGTCACAAACGGCATGAGCGACAGGCCAGAGACTCCATTTGACAACATCGAAAGCGCAGAGCAGTTTGTGAAACTGCTGATCGAAGCGATCGAGCAATCCAAGCGCGACGTGGACGCCGACATTGCGGCGACGGATGGTAGCCGTTCGGAACGCAGCAAGAAAGCCCTCCAGCTTATCTCCTCTAACCTGGCGAAACTGAGTCAGCACATGGCCAACAGTTGCCGAATTCTGAACCACTTGAGAACCCTGCGCCGGCTGCTTCTCCAGGAGCGGCAACTCGACAACGCCCCGCAGGCCGGAAACGATCATCGTGAACTAAGGCGCTGGTCTTAAACCGGATTCCTACCTCTCCCTTCCTCTTGGTAATACAAACGCATTAAGTCTTACTACTACACACTGGGTTACCCCCTCATCCTCTCCTCTTCCCGCCGGGGAGAGGGGAGGATGAAAGGGTAACCGCTGAAAACCGTGAGCCCGACTCCCGGAAAAGGGATTTGCGTCGTTAAACTATGCCTTCCCCGTCTCGGATTCCTTTACTTTCTGCAATCGCTGGATAAAATCCTCTATGAACTCTTTTCTCTTTTGAAGGAATTTAACAATGTCCGTCTTGTGAGTGAAAGCAATTTCCCATCTGAGCTCTGAGAGGAGATTTTGAAGAATGTCCTGCAACGTATCGATATCCTTTGAGGTCAATTCCACCTGAGCCATCTTTCTTCCCCTCCTTTACACCGTATTCCTTCGTTAAAAAATAAGATAAAAAAGCTTCCAGGGCAATAAGTTAAGCCAACGGTCTTGGCATGAATCTATCACGACGGACGGCAAACGACAGGTCGTCTCCTTCCCTCCCGTTCTTGTTGACAACGCTACTCCTGATTTGCTATACTCCTGTTTGAGCCGAAGCCAAATCTATCATTGATTTGGGAGTGAAATTTCTACATCTTGATGACAGTTTGCGTCCAATCCGGAACGCTATAGGCAACGTTAAGCTCTCCCAATTTTTAAGTCAGCTTTTGATTTCAATGAGTTATATATCTGAATCAAGAATATCCCCAGTGGCAGGAAAATTGCAGGCTTCTCAAATCGGATAATCCATCAAGGTCTTATCATGGAGAGTGTGCTAAATTTAGT
>DBZJ01000234.1:8350-52034 GCA_002311635.1 Syntrophaceae bacterium UBA1163 | reverse complement strand
AGCTAATTTTTAGAGGAACCCTTCAGTTCTTCAAGAAGCTTGGGAAGCACATCCTGAGATTTTCCAAGGACAATTTTTAATCTATCATGAAGGTATTCGGGGACCAACCAACCCGAAGACCGACCTTTGGGAATCACCGCTCCGCCCTTCTCTTTGTAAAAATCGTCTTGGGCGTAATGACGGCCCTCTATTTCTGGAAAATCTATAGAATATAACTTGCCTTTGTTATTCGTACGAAGTGCCTTAAGAATGAATGCCGTCGAATAGCCATTGCCGGTACCTGACTCCACGACTGTATTAGGTTTCTTAATTCTTACAGACGCATAGAGAATATAAGCTTGTCTTCTGGACACGATGCCTGAAGAGTAAGAGCATCCTCTGACTGTTCTTCCTCTCATACGATTAAATGTTTCTAGCTCCTTTTCGAGATATTCATTAATATTATCTTCTCTTATTTCATTAAGGATGTGATTAAAAACACTTTTTCCATCAAAAATTATTTTATAAAAATCTCTCGAAGGGAATAATTTCTTGCTCAACGCCCTCAGATGGATTGGATAGTTTCTCGCAAGAGATATTGTATCCTTTGGCCTAAATACCATATTTAATCATTCCTTTTCTTGTGATGTACTCTTTTCCCTGTTTTTTTGTGACCAGGGAGAGTAGTAATAGCTAACTGTGGATAAACAACCAGAATCCTCATAGGCTTAATCCAGATATCCCAAGCCTCGAAGCCTCTTCTTCACCATTTCCATCTCCTCGTGTGAAAGTTCCGTTTTAGTCTCTGAGGATAAATTCTTGGATTCCTTTTCCTTACAGCCGATTGGATGGCTCCTCATCCAATCTTCTTTAAACATAGTCGATAAGACTTTTCCGTCCATATTGATCGGGATGGGTAGATCTAGAAGATAAAGAGCAGTTGGAGCAATATCAACCAAAGTGGCTCCCTTGATGTCGAAACAACGCTTAATCCCTTTTCCAGAGACAATCAGAATGCCTTCACGGCGGTGGGTCCCAGAGTCCTCAAACGCCGGCATGCCCAAAATTCCCTTGACCCCTAATCCGAATTGGACCGAGGAATCATAACAATAATCCTTAATCACGAAGGAAAGATCAGGTGCCTTTTTTAACATGGGCCCCTGATAAAGTTCTTCTTTCCGCAAGACCTCCTGGACCATCTTCCTCCCTGTTTTCGGATGGACGAGTTCCAGAAGTCTTTGGCTAATCTCTTTCAGAAGATGCTCATATTCTTCACCAGGAGCGACGATTCCCTGAGGTTCTCTCCCTTTGAGGTTGACAAATATCTGACCGTACGTTCCGAAAGCATAAGCCTTCGTCTGTTTCCAATCAACATCGCCAAAGGAAATGAAGGAAGTGGCAAGATCATACTGAAGAGAGGCTGGAAGCAACTTCCCTAACTTGCCCAGTCCAAATTTGCAAAGCAGTCGATAACCTTTAACGAATACGTCCGTCCTGCTCAAAAGCGATTTAAGATAAAGGGATGGTTTTCTCTTCAGTCTAAGCCATCCCTCCTCCATCAGCCACTTGTTGATAAACATGATGCCTTCCAGTGGTCCTGCACCATGGTCAGAAACGAGGATAAATGTCGTCTCCTCGTCGAATCGATTTATAATCTTCCCTACCGTCTCGTCCATCCTCTGATAGACTTCTTGAAATAATCTCTTTCCTTCTTCAGAACCTTCTTCGAAGAGGCGCCACAGCTTGTGGTGGAGATGGTCAATTTCCATGAACACATAGAGAGAAAAATCCACATCATATCGATCAATGAGATACAGGGCTGCGGCTTCTTTCTTCTCAAGAGAATAGAGGAGACCATCTACGTATCTTCTCTCAAACCCCCGCGTATAGACCTCCTGTTCAGCCAAAACATAATCTTTAACCCGTGAACGGATGTCATCTGAAAGGGAATCAGGATACGTGAAACAAACTTTTGTACTTGGGGTATCGAATCCTGAAACAAGAAATCCATTTAATGGCTTAGGGGGATAGGTGAGTGGCAGGTTAAAGATTCCCGCTTCTTTCCCTTCCTCTCCAATGATCTGCCATAGGGGAGGTTCCTTACAGGAATGGGAAAGAGACACACCAATATCATAACTTCCTTCTGCTCTCTCCCCCCAATCGAAGACCCCATGCTTTCCTGCATTTTTCCCTGTCATAATGGAAGTCCAGGCAATAGGGGTCTCGGGAAGGTAAGAGGACAAGAGTGGACCAAAAGCACCTTCCTCAATCAACTTTTTAATATTGGGGAGAATACCTTCCTCCGTCAATCTTTGGATGACCCCGAAAGGAGCTCCATCCAAACCGATCATAACCACTTTCCCCATGTGTCCCCTGCGTGAGATAAATGACGTCGCTTCTAAGGCTTCGAATCCCGATGACTCATTTTTGTGCTACATAACCATGTTCGTCTTTTGTCAACCCGTTCCCGAATAACCGCTACGCGAGTTCTACCCGATGCTCATCAACGTGTTCCCTATACTCATGTCTCCTCGGAATGACCACGATGGCAAATTGAAACCTCAGGGCGTTTAAAATAGCCCCTGCCCCACAGTATCTGCTGATGAACGTTGCCATACAAATTCAACTGTTTCAATATCCCTTGAAAGTTATTTGGATGAACTGGAATTCCATTACATTTTTTTACCTGCCATATAACAATATCCTGAAAACGTTTGAAGGGATTTAATTTTTGATAAGATCCTTTCCATAACAGACGTAATCTGATAAAGAGCACGACCCATGCCATAGATGGTCATGCCTTGTTTTGAAATCTTGAACTCTTTAACCCCCAACTCTTGAAAGATTTCCCTTAGATTCCCCTCTCGGATTCGGTAGGATCCTTTTTCTATCCTCCAGTTACGATAAAGGAGACTCATGATATAGACTAAGGGACATAACCCATTATTTTCTCCTCCAAAACCAACATAGCCTCCTTTTTTTAGGACGCGAGAAGCTTCCGAAACACCCTTTTTGATATCACTCAAGTGGTGAAGGATTCCAAATCCGTAAACCAAGTCAAAGACATGATCTCTAAAGGGAAGAAATTCCATATCGGCAACGATCCCTTGACCTCCTGCTTTCACGAGTGAACGAATGTTTTCGAAAGAAATATCCACGCCAACGGAAGGGCCAAAAAGATCCTTCTGAGAACCATTTCCGCATCCGCAGTTAAGACTCAGCACCCCCCACCGAACCGGGACTAAACGTTTGAGCCTTTCGATATGATCACGGGTGCTGATTTCGATGATGTTGCTTCCCTTTGGGGTTGACTTGTTCTCATACCACTGCTTCTGAACTATTTTCTGTTTTTCCATTTTCTCCTATCTCGTAAGTTTTTCTCAATTCTGACCTTCGATGAATGCTTGAATAGCTCTGATCAGATTGCCTCTCCCCACATTTATTCCCGGAACAGGTTTTCTTTTCGCCAGAACCTCAGCGATTTTCGCCTCCAGTTGGTCTCCTTCGTAGACGATAAAGATGTGATCATCTTTCCGTACCTCGATGGCTTTGGCGATTTCCATTTGATGGTCTGTCCCGTGTTCACCAAGCTTTTTCCTTCTCGGAAAGATAATGAGAGGAATTCCATACTCTTTACAGAGGATGATCGTTCCAATCCCTGCATGTGAAATCACCAGTTCGGATGTTCGAATATATTCCATGGCGGTCTGGATGGGAACGAATTCAAAATACCGCGCGCTTCGAGGGCAATAGGAAGAATACCCTTTCTGGATCAGGATATCATAGGAGGTGCGGGAGGCGATCTCATCCACTTGTTTGATGAGACGATCAAACCCCTGATAATGGTTGCCCACAGTCGCGAAAATCATATAAGCCCTCCCACATATTTTGCTTTAGGACCGTATTGTTTCAGCAAGGGCCTCCATTGGACTAAAAATAAATCTGTAATCGGGTAAACAAATCTCCCGGTTAAAGAAGGCCGATAGACCTGGGCGCTGCATTCCAGATAGACCAATCGAGTCCGGAAGAGGAATTTCCCAAAGTAGAAAGCGGGAGCAGCTATTTCAGAGCCCGTGGAGAAGAGGATACCCGGCCTCTCCTTCATAAGGATCGTGAATATTCTCACCACGCCTTTGATAAAGGCCATCGGGCTTTTAAAGATGTTTTCCAAATAATAGGTGCCTTCTCGATTCATCGTGGCCACCTCTCGATAGGTCAGTAGAAATTTTGGGTACGCTTCGAACGCCTCCCATAATTGGAGCATCTCCGTATAATGTCCCCCTGCGGAACAGATGAGACCAATCTTTTTAGTCTTTCCCATTATTTTGGCAAACCCAAATTGATAAACGCCGATCAATCTCGAAGAGAGATTCCTCTAGCATCAATTCCAAACCGCTTGAACCAGGCAAATATTTCTCCGTACGAAATCTTTCTCAAGGCCTTCGAGATTCTTCTTTTCCTCCACATATTTGGGAGGCCATGCAATCCCGATCCATACGCCTTCATTAAAACCCATATTAGTCTCCAAGGAGAATAATTTTTTGTAAATTTACCGGCTGCCCCTCGATGCGTGAGAGCACCATAGGCCTGGAAAATAAACCGATAGAAAGTAAAAAATGGGCTGAGGAGCAACAAAGGCAATGGAAAATATTTGACGGTGATCCAGATACGATTCCTCTCGACATAGAAAGCCTTGAAGGGTGAATACTGGCCTCCGGTGCCAGAATTCTTGTGATAGATGACGGCCCTTGGAACAAACACACCTTTCCAACCCGCCAATCGCGCCCGAATACCAATCTCCGCGTCATCGGCGTAAGCAAAAAAACCTTCATCAAAAAGACCAATTTCGTCAAAGACCGCCTTCCGATACATTCCACCACATCCGGGAGGAAAAAAAATTTCCTCTATTTCGTTATACTGGCCTCGCTCAAGCTCGTATTGCCCCCGTGATCGACTCAACCCATCCCAGTAAATGAGTTCACCAACCGCCTCGATTTGATTTCTCTTATAATAGGAGTAAACTTTCGAGGCCCACATTCCAATGGGACGGTCTGGGGATGTGGCTTTGGCCAATTCCCCGAGCCAGGTGGGCTCTGCCCACGTGTCGTTATTCAAGAGGACAATATATTCCCCCCTGGCGGCTTTGATGCCGACATTATTTCCTCCCGTAAAACCGAGGTTTTTCTTATTCCGAATGGTCCGGATAAAGTCACCATAACGTTTCTCAGCAAACTCAGCTGAACCGTCCGTGGACCCATTGTCCACTAGAATGGTTTCAAAATCATGAAACGTCTGCTCCCTCAATGAATCAATACATTCACCCAAGAAATGTTTACCGTTCCAGTTAGGAATAATCACGGATAATAGCGGTTGAGAGTCCATTTTCTTTCTACATTAAACCGAGGACCTGATCTACTCTCGTGAATTTAAAATGTTCTAAAAGGAATTCAAATTTCCTCAATGCAGAAGAAATACCGTAGTATGAAATAACACGATTGTAAAGAGGGAGCTTGAACCGAGGCGTCTTGTCGTAACCTTCCCACGGATGAAAATAAAGCAAAAATGGTTGAGTTCGATTGATTCTTCTCAATCCCCAGTAGAGGAAGGAGGACGGCAACGCTCTCAAGTAAAATCCTCCCGAAATGGGAATCTTCAACTTTCCGATCATCAACGGGCACAAAGGAAACTCCACGAGGGAACTCTGGGGGTTCTCTTTTCTTACATCTTCAAAAGAGATACGATACGGTCGCGTGGGTGCTCCACTGACTCCATAAAGAGGATTTATCTTCAAAGGGAAAATGCTCGCATCATATTGGTATCCAAAATCCAAAAGAACCTTGAGCGCCCATTTGTTGCGGTTATCAATAGAAAAACACGGAGCACGGAACCCTTTAATCTTGACCTCTCCCAGAATTTTTCCCATCACCGCATGAAAACGTTCAAGTTCCTCCCGGAACAAGCTTTCGTCCAAGTTCCATACAAGTTTGTGAGAAAAAGTATGACAACCAATCTCATGCCCTCTCTCGAAGATTGACTTAATAAGGCGTGGATTCTGTTCCGCCACCTCCCCTACGACAAAAAAGGAAGCTTTCGTTTGATATCGGTCCAACAGGTCAAGAATCGGTCTTGTCGCCTCCTCAGCCTGCGAGAAAGAGGACCTTCTCCCTTCCACCAATTCTGAGTGATACCATTCCTCTAAATCAATTGACAATGCATTGATCTTTTCCATTTGGAGTCTTTAATTGTTCGAAATATGGAAATTCTCCGAATTTTTTGGGTTAGGGTTACGGCTACGAAACCCGTCTATGTGAAAAACAGACGATGAACGATGAATAGTCCATTGTCCATCGTTCATCGTCCTAACGAAACGGGCCCTGAACCTAATATGGTACAGGACAGGCATCTCCGCCCTAACCTCTTGGCCACGTTTTCTTCCTTTCCCGTAATTAGATGACATCGGTATCTCCCCAGTTGACATACCATTTCTCCGGAGAATTTAACATTTCTCTTTTCGAATGGAAATAAACCATAAATTGAAAAGTTTTGGGGCTTGGGAGAAATCCTCTTTTCCGAAGGATCCTATCATAAGGATGGCCTTGGGGGACCATGAAAGCCAAAAGATCAGTTCCTTTCCGTTGGCTGTGTTGAACTCCTTTTCCCACGAGCGCCCTAAGTGTCGCCTCATCCAATGCCAATAAATCCACGATGACGGTACTATTGAAGTTGAGGAGCTCAACCTTTCGTAACACAATATATCCTTTCATTTCTCCGCTTTGTTTTGCTCGATAAATCGTATAGGTTCTCGTTGGGTGCCGAAGATATCTCCAGATCAAATAATTCCGATTTCGGACTCCCATGATGGGGTAAAGTAATAATGCCTTTTGCCAGAACTGGTCGAACTGGTCATCGAATTCATCTACTTTTTCTATCTCAACTCCATTCGTTTCCTTTCTCTTTTTCCATCCGAAGAAGAGAAGATAGAAAAATCTTGCTATCCCTCCTGCCAAAAGACTCAGAGGTGGAAAATGGAAGTATCGGTTTAGAATACCGTGAAATCTGATCGGGTACACCAGGACTGGAAGCTTCACCACGTCCTTCCAACCAATTTTTCTCAACCCAAGGATGGTCTCTAACCGTATCGGGAAAGCTGTCATAAAGAGCCCATTATCCTGTTTGACTCGCAGCGCTCCATATCTTCCCATTGCTGCAAAAATACCCTTTCTCCAGTAGTCCGGATGGACCATCAAATCGAGAGAAAGGGTCCCCAGAATAGGTCCTCCTTGGACGGAAAACAACCGAGGGATATCTGCAAAGTGTCCGACGATCTTGCTCCCATCCTCCACGATGTAGATCAATCCCGGACCATTAGGACCTTCCAGGAATTCCCACCTCCAAAATCTTGGATCTATTTTGTCTTTTTCCTCTTCCCTGAAGACAACTCCTCTGAGAGATAGAATTCTTTCCATATCCGTCTTATTTCCATCTCGGACTATCCAATGACGCATTTCATCCATCATTCTGGCCGCTCTGCTTTGGATAAACCATTTCAACTGTCTCAATGCATCTTTTCGTAATCTATCCTAAACAGATCGTTCTCTCCCGTTACTTTTCCGCGGCCGGTAAACCAGATAAAAGTTTATCACCAAAAGAGAAAAAGCAACAAGGGTCACAACTATCAGAACCTGTACCAAGGTCTTGTGAAAGAGTAGGATCAACCCACTTTGGATCAAGGTTAAAAAGGGGAGTGGATAGAGAAACTCTCTCTCATTGAGTGCGAGTTGATAATAGAGCAAAATTAAGGTGAGAGAAAAAAAGGTCATATTGATTGAAAAAAACTTTATTAAAGGGATACATTCGCGATAATCCTTTCCGGTGATCAAACGGAGAATAAGTTCAGGGAAAAGATGGCACATACCGATCGCCAAGATGCAGGCGCATCCCGCCACCATCAAACTCCATATCAAGACAGGGGTGGTTTTCCTCTTTTTGATTTCCATCACAAAGACTTTCGGGAACATCACTGTCACGATGGGAAGGGGAAGAAAGAGAATAATCTTCCCGACCATTTGCGAAATTGAATAATAGCCCGCCTCTATCGGTGTAAAAAAATGTTTTACCAAGATTAAATCGATGTTCGTGAGAACCATGAAACACAATAAGGTCAATCCGACTGGGAAAAAATATCGGTAAGCTTCAGAAACATGCCAAGAACCGTCGGCCGTGAAGTCTTTCTTCAAGCAAACCTTCTCCCATTGCGTTTTCAAGGAGAAATATAATAGGAAGAGAGATAAAGAAGCCGTAACAAAATAGGCGAGGGCAATCGCACCCATCGCACCCAATAATCCCCATCCTAAAACGACAAAGAAAATACCCAGGATGAGTTTAAGGCCACCATTCACAAAGAGCGTCAAAGCCATGGAGCCAAATTTTTGCAAACCCTGTAGCCCTCCACCTGCTACTGGAGTCACCATAGCAAAAAAAAGAATAATTCCTGTAAGAATAATCAAGCCTCGTGAAGCGATCTGGAAAAAGGAGGAGATGAAAGCGCTTCCGAGAGCTATCAATATTAATAGGGAGGAGGCTACTGTCACCATAAGCAAGAGAAAGTGTCGAAGGAAACTTCTGGTTTGAAAATATTGAGACTTCGTCTGAAAAGAAGTGACAAATTTGGTGATGGTTGTTTGAACCGTGCTGGCTGGGACAGTGATGAGCATGAAGAAGGCGGTTAGTGTATTCAGGAGCCCATAATCAACGGGAGAGAGGGCCCTTATCATAAACAAATGATAGAGGAGGTTAAAGACGTTGAAGAGGCCGAGGCCGAGGGACATCAATCCCGCATTCCTGAGAAACTCATCCTCCAATCTCAATAATTTCAATATATCACCTCGTAAATAACCAACCCCCGATCCGCTTTTCTGAAAATTTCCTTTAAGTCCTTTGATTGAATTGACTCAATAAAACCTGGGTTCGTTTCATAAGTATTTTTATCGACGAGTATATATCGAACCCCTATTGCTCTTGCATATTCGATGATCTCGCTATACGACTTGCCAGGAATCCCGCGGTGCGAAATGCCCATGGGTAAAAGCCTGAACTCTCGGTCAGCATAAAATACTTCTTGAGGCCTGTTGCTCATAATGATAGCATCCTGGGGAGTATTTTGTTTTAACCACAATCCGATTTCTTTTCTCCATGCACGAAATCCTCTCTCCGGCTTCAAGTCCACTGGCAATTGGGTTAGGATTACGACGATAATCAACAAGAAAGTCACCTTCTCTGGATTCCATATGCTGATTTTTTCCAAATATCTTTTAATTTCAAAAACACCAATACCAGCCCAAAAGAGGGAGAGGGGAATGACTGGAATTGAAAACCGGGTCGTTGAAGGGTTAAAGGTGGATATAGAAAATAGGTGAAAAAGAACCAGAGAAGCTAAGAATAATTCATAGGCGATGACCTTTCTCCTGACCCTTATTAACCCAAAAAATAGAAACAGCCACAATGAAAAGTGGTAGGCCCTTAGATAGTGGTAGGTTACATGAGGGATATATTTAACGATGTTTCCAATGATCATTCGGATTTTAGAATTCTTTTCTAAGGACTTATTTTGCTCAATGCCTCTTGAAGAGTCCCCCTCCCCCGCGCCCCTTCCTAAAAATTGAGATTGTTGTGCCACAGCCTTTTTACTAATCAACCATTGGCCTGTCTCTTGATGGATATAGAAGACGTAAGGGATGACAAAAACAAGAACACTCGGGATGAGGACCCCCATCAGAATCAATTTTTTTGACCATTTCTTTCTGAGAACCCCTTCTACAATGATCCAGACCAGATAAACCAAAACGTAACCAATTCCCTCTGGCCTCGTGAGATAGGCCAGGCCCAGAAAGCATCCTGACAACGCCATCCTCCATGCTTTCTCTTTTTTCAGCCCCGTCCAGAAAGAATAGACCGATAAAACCAGCAATCCCCAATAAGTGGCTTCCGTGAGGAGCGTTCCCGAATAAGTGACCAAATAGGGATGGAAAGCATAGAAAACCGCCGAAACAACGGCTTCTTTTTGGCCGACCGCTCCTTTAATTAAATAGAATAATGGAATGACGGCAAGAGTCCCAAAAAAAAGAGAGAGCAATCTCCCCGCTATTTCAACATGAGTTGTATCCGGTGACAGCAAGGAGATCAGGAATGGATAAAGAGGGGGGGCAGGTGAAGATAATCCTTTTGCAAAATGGCCCTTTAAAAAATCCCTTGCCCAGAAACCATAACCAGCGCTATCAAAGGCAATTCCTTGTGCCATCAGGACGGCATAAAACCTTAAGCCAAACACAATCCCGATGAGGAGTAGGAGCACCTGCTTTTCGTTAAGGGTCTTGAAGAACTCAATAAAGTTTTTGGTCATTGGTTCAGATTGAAGGCAGATAAGTAAGTTAAAATATTAACCGAAGTGTCCGGCTAAAATCTGGACGATTTTCTGACTCGCCTTCCCATCTCCGAATGTCTTATTTCCCTTTAAATACCTCCCTCGTCCCTCCATTTGACTGACCCCTTCTACAATCCTTTCCGCACTCGTCCCCACCAGCACGTTCCAACCACTTTTAATTGTCTCCACCCACTCGGTCTCTTCCCTTAACGTAAAACAGGGAACGGCAAACCAGTAAGCCTCTTTTTGAACACCTCCTGAATCGGTCAGGATGGCCTTAGCATTTTTTTCCAGTGGGAGCATGTCGAGATAAGGGACTGGTCCAATGAATTTGATATTTTTGAATTTGGAGAAAAGACGATGGACCTTCATCATCTTCTTTGTCCTCGGATGAAGAGGAAGGATGACAGGAGTTTTTTTTCCGATCTCGTTCAAGGCTTTGAGGGTAGTTTTTAGCCTCTTGGGGTCGTCCGTATTTTCAGCACGATGGAGGGTGGCCAGATAGTAACCTGTGTCTCGTGTCTCGTGTCTCGTGTCAAAACCCAAATTCTTAAGAATCGCTGACCTTTTCTCCGCAATCTTCGAGTAGTAAAGAATTGAATCGTACATCACATCGCCCACGTTCTTAACGATTTTGGTTGCTCCATTTCTTATGCCTTCCTTGACTAAATTTCGAACAGCTTGGTCAGTGGGGCAGAATAGCATAGTTGAAAGATGGTCTGTCAGAAGTCGATTAATCTCCTCGGGCATGCTCTGGTTGTAGCTTCTCAAACCCGCCTCCACATGAGCGACTGGAATCCTAAGCTTTGCCGCAGCCAAAGCACCGGCCAGTGTCGAGTTCGTATCCCCATAGACCATCGCCACCTTGGGTTTTTCTTTTTTCATGACGGACTCGATCCTTTCAAGCATGATTCCAGTTTGTCTTCCATGAGAACCAGAACCCACGCCAAGATGATAATCCGGTCTGGGAAGTTCCAGTTCTTCAAAAAAAACTTTATCCATCAGGTAATCATAATGCTGGCCGGTATGAACCAAAATTTCCTGGATGCGGCCCTTCTTTTTATTAAATTCGCGAATCACTCGACTGACCGCTGCAGCCTTAATAAATTGGGGCCGTGCGCCCACAATGGTTATAATCTTCATTCCTCGACTCCGCCCAGCGCAGGTTCCTTGTTGACTACATTTCGCGTAATCCACCTTAGCCCCCGTTTAGTAAAGGGCGTTTGGGGGGAACTTGTCTTTTCAGGTTGGGTGAACACCTGTAGAATCCTTTTTATATTTTCTCCCGCAGGTTTTACAAACCGCTTTTCCGGATCGAAAAACAATCTCCTCAGCACATTCGCAGACCCACCCTTTCACTTTTCCCGGATTTCCATAAACCATAGCGTAATCCGGAACATCTTTGGTCACAACAGACCCGGCTCCGATAAAAGCATACTGACCAATCGTATTTCCACAGATAATCGTCACATTCGCGCCAAGGGTGGCTCCTCTTTTTACCAGAGTTTTCCGAAATTCTTTTCTTCTCGATATGAAACTCCTGGGGTTAAAGACATTCGTAAAGACCATGGAGGGGCCGCAGAAGACCTCATCCTCCAAGATCACTCCATCAAAAATAGAAACACTGTTTTGAACCTTTATATTATTTCCTAAGACCGCACCTGAACTGATAAAGACATTTTGACTGATGGTACAGTTCTGCCCGATCTTTGCACCCGGCATGATGTGGGTGAAGTGCCAGACCTTCGTCCCCTTTCCAATCTCCACGGGTTCATCCACGACAGCCGTGGGGTGAATAAAGTATTCCTTTCCCATCCCTTTATTCTCCTCCGAGGCGGATTGGAAATCCTTTCTTCTTCAAAGACTCCTGGGCCGCCATAAGAATTTTTACCACTCTGAGTCCGTCCCGCCCACTCGTTTTAGGCTCTTTCCTCAATTCGATGCTTTCAATAAAATGTTCTGCCTCAGCCCGGAGCGGCTCCGCCATCTTAATACTCGGGATAGTAATATCTCCGAACCTCAAGCTGAGATATTCTCCATAGGTATCATAAGAGGGATTCTTTACCCCTTTATCATACAGTTTCAGTTTCTCAGAAGCCTCCATATCATCGAAGACCACCATCTTTTTCGAGCCTACGATGGTGATCTTCCTTAACTTATGAGGATCAAGCCAACTCAAATGAATATTCGCCATTTTGCCGTCAGAGAATTGGAGCCCAAGAAACACCACGTCCTCAATGCCCTTTTGGATATAGCTTTCCCCATGAGCGGTCACCGCAACCGGTTCTTCCTCGAGGAGGTATAGGATGACCGATAGATCATGGGGAGCAAAAGAGAGAAGGGCATTTTCATCCTGACGGATGACGCCGAGGTTGACCCGCTGAGTATAAATGTAATAAATCCTTCCCAGTTCACCGGAGTCGACCATTTCCTTCAACCGGTCGACGACAGGATGATAGATCAGAAGATGACCGACCATCAGGATTCTTTTCCTCTTCACCGCGATCCCTAACATCTCCTGGGCATCTTTTACATTTAAGGTCATGGGTTTCTCTACCAACACATCTTTGTCCGCTAACATGATTTCCTTCGAAAGGGAATAATGAGAGAGAGCCGAAGAGGCCACGACGACTCCTCTCACCTCTGAGTCCTGAAGAATGGGTTCCAAGCCCTCAACCATCTTCGTTTGCGGGTAGGTCTTCTGTAATGAGACCAATTTGTCAGGATCGCGATCACAGACATATTTCAATCGAACATTGGGAATTTGGGAAAATACCCGGATGTGATTCTTTCCCCATGCCCCGGCTCCCACGACAGCAATGTTGATCATGGAACCTCCCCCGTTATTGACGCTATGCGCAGAGCGCTAAGCGCCTAGCGTTCTAGTTGGTTTAACCCCATTCCTTTGGGGCACAGCCTGAGATGCCACCACAAGAGATACGCATATATCGAGAGTTTTTCTCGCCAGTCCTTGATCGTAAAGAGGGTAACTAGAGAACCCAACGTTATCGCCACCAACTCGACTCCCAGCCTGATCATCAACCCCGTAAGAAGAATGAACCGTTGAAAATGTCCTCTATTTTTCTTAAAAAAATGGTAGCGGGAACGATAAAATTCCACCCTCGCCCTCTTCCTCGCTGTCCCAGCACTCTTCCCTTGAAAATGATACACCTCCGCTTGTGGGACATGGTAGACCTTCCAACCCGCCCTCTTCATCCGATAGCACCAGTCCGTCTCTTCGAGAAAAAGGAAATAATCCTCATCCAATAAGCCTACCTGCTCCAAAGCCACCCGTCTCACCATCATACAGGCACCGATCACCGAATCCACTTCAACAGGCCCAGAATAATTTCTCTCTTTTCCTGGAAACTTCTTCGGAAAGAACCGCCTCAGGAGGCTTTTATTAAGGAGCTCCGTGGCCAGGGAGGGAAAATTCGCGATAGAGTTCTGCCTTGATCCATCACCATTTAACAACTGTCCACCCGCCACCCCTGCATCTGGATGGATATCCATAAAAGAAATGAGTCTTTCAATGGCCCCCTCTTTTACCTTGGTATCCGGGTTAAGAAGAAGCAAATACTTCCCCTTTGACAACCTAAACGCCTGATTATTCGCCTTTGCAAAACCGACGTTCCTCTGGTTTTGAATCAGGTTGACTTCTGGAAACCTCTCCTTGACTATTGTGCTCATTCCGTTTGCCGATCCATTATCAACGACGAAAACCTCTTTCCTCATTCCTGGCATCATCTGGTTAATGAATCCCAGACACTGAATCAGAAGATCTTCCGCATTCCAGTTGACGATAGCGACGGATAACTCCATCATGCCAAAACAACCTTTCCCCATCCGCCAGGATATGAATTGCGACGAACGCTCCACATCGCATGGGCAAACAAAAAATGGTCACCCAAACTTTTTTATAAAAGTATTGATCGAATCACTACAAATCAAATGGATATTCTCCCGAACCTTTTCATCCGGCCAATTCCACCATTTTATTTGTAAAAGCTTTCGTATGGTCTCTTCGTCAAAACGATACCGGATGACCTGAGCAGGATTTCCGGCGGCGATGGCATACGGAGGAACATCTCGGGCCACCACGGAAGAGGCACCAATGGCCGCCCCATCTCCGATGGTAGCACCTGAGAGAATAGTGACACCAAATCCAATCCAGACATCATTGCCAATGACCACATCGCCTTTTGTCGAGGGGTGACCCGGGATAGATTTGGCCTCCGCCCAGAGGAAAGGAAATGGGTAGGTGCTCACCCAATCGATGCGGTGTTCACTTCCAAGAAAAATGATGACATTGGTTCCAATCGAACAATATTTACCGATCGTCAAAGAGGTTCCTTCCCCCCAGGAAATCACTCTCGGTTTTCCGTAAGTGTGATCGCCGATCCTATATCGGCCCCCCAGGAGATCCCTTGTATAGATGATCGGGGAAGACGAAGAGAACAGTTTTTTCACGACCTTTTTGCGGAAAATCCTGATTCGGTCTAAAAATTTCATGAGCTACCCACCGTGACGTTAAAGGGCTTTTTCTCCCACAATGATCAAGGTGTTTCCGCCCATAATGATCTCATCGGACAGCGTTTCATTCAATCGGTAAAACTCCCGACTCTCCTTTGAGACGAAAAACCCATAGAAACGAATGATCCAGACGACAGGCAACAACCATTTCATCCTGGGTTTGATTCGATCCTTTTCCACTCGGAGAATACGAAATCCGTAGTACTCCACAATAAACTTTAGGAGCGGATAGATAAGTGGGCTGATATGAGCCATTGAGAGATCACCTTCACATCTGTTTCGGGCAGCCACATGGCGAGGAATCTTCGACAAGGAGCCTCGAAAAAGAAAACGGAATCTTCGCTCAATGTTAAGAAAATTGGCGGTCGTAAGAAACATCTTCCCTCCTTTTCTCAGAACCCTTGCGAATTCGCGGATGGCATTGGAAGGATTTTCAGTGTGTTCAATCCCATCAACACTGACCAAGTAATCAAAGAACTGGTCTGGATAAGGGAGAGACTGGTTGAGATCACCGATCTCCATCTTCAGGTCCGGGACTGAAAAATAGGAGGGATTAATATCACAGCAGGAAACGTCAAACCCCATCCTTTTCAGCCGGTCTGCCAAAATCCCCGTGCCCGTGGGCACATCCAAGACCTTTCCTCTGGATTCTTTTCCCATCATCTCGATTACCTTATCGTGGGTCTCACCCCTCGATAAAGGAACGGCTCCATAACTCCATTTCTTGTTCGGACGATTTCCCTCTGTCAAAGTCATCTCTCCTCAACCTTTCCTTCGGGAAGATCTGAGGGATCTTGCCGCCTCTTTGTCTTCCCTCATAAGTCAAAACCATTACCCATTTCTTTTATCAACCTTTTCATCCTAAGGTTGGGTATGAAAAATCCTTTTGAGGCGGGCCACCCTCCGCCCTAACTTTTTTATGATTCGGTCATCACTTCCCACTCTTCTCAAGAGAGGAAGTTTCCCCCATTCTTCCTGGTGGGATGTTTTCTGGGCGGTGACCCAGATTCCCTTCGGTCTTTTTAGATCTCCCTCTAAAGTGCAATCCAGAATTTTAAATCGATTCAACAGAAGCTCGATGCCATCCGGGGTAAATCTCCAATAGTCCTTAGGAGCACGATGGATTTTAAAGTGCATCACTGTCGTTAGGATGAGAAGTCCATCCGGGCGAAGCACACGGTAGATTTCATCGATCCCCTTTTGGGGATAGGGAAGATGTTCAAGGGATTCGAGGTTCAATACCAATCCAACGCTCTCATCGGAAATCGGCTTCATGTCTGTAATATCACAAATCATGTCAATGCAGGGTGGATCGAAGTCCCTCATGTCCTGTTTAATATACCGTTTCCCCGGAAAGAGGGGTCGGTAAAAATTTGGCTCCCATCCCGCACACGTATCAAGGATGGGTTCCTCGAAAGAGAAACGCTCGATCGCCCATTTAACGTAGTTGACAATCGCTTCTCTCAATTAGATTTCTTTCCCTTCGCTGGTTTCTCCATCACCCGAATCAGGATAGAAAAGAGGCGGGGCGCACAGACTTCGTTGGTATAATCTTTCAAAACCCTCTTCCTCCCCTCACGGCCCATCTGCTCTCGCAATTCAGAATTCTCAATCAAGGAGAAAAGCCTTTCCTCCCATTCAGCAGGAGTCATCGCATAAAACCCATTCACCCCATCCTCGACCAAGTCCTTGTTGATCCCCACAGGGGTACAAACCACGGGGACACCTACTCCCTGGTACTGGATAATCTTAAGGCCGCATTTCCCCCATGACCATGGATCATCAACGAGGGGCATCAGTCCGATATCAAACCCCTGTAGATCAGCCACCTCTTCCTCTAAACTCCAATTTTTCTTAATTACTTTTATCCGATCACAATCGAAAAACGTGTCACAGACGATTTTCAATTCCGCACGAGGAGACCTCTCCCCTATCCTTTCGAAGATGGGCCTCATTTTTTCCAAATAATGAATGGAGCCGTGATCCCCGATCCACCCAAGGGTTACCCTTTCCTGCTGAACCGGATAGGTTTTTAAATGATATCTCTCCTGATCAATCGCCGTGGGGATCACCTCAACATTGCGATTCAACGGAAGCACTTGGCTCTTCAGAAATTCATTTCCGGCGATGATGAAATCAGAGTTTTTGACCATCTGGACAAAACGTCTTCTCCGGGTTGAAGAAATGGGATCTTTGGCCTTTGAGTTTCGATACATCACCGAATCATCAAAATCGTAGAGTATCCGTTTCGCCCTTCTCCTCAACAATCCGAGCCGGGGTTGATTGAATCGTTTCCTCTGAAGAAAAACGATATCGTATCGGGAGAGTTGGTTGAAGAATCGAAAATTCTCTTTCAAGGTCCTGGGATAGAGGCTGACCTCGGCCTCCACCCCTTTGGACTCTAAATAGGGAATATATTGAAGCACCCTATACCGGCTGGCGGCTACGGAAAAACCTTGGATCAGAAACAGGACTTTCATTTATCTCCCGACAAGCTTCTGAAGAACTTGAAAAAACTTTTCAGAGGTAACCTTCAAAGAGTACTCCCGTTCCACCGCCTCTATCCCCTTTAACCCCATTCGGTGTCTGAGCTGTTGATCTTGGATGAGATTTGATAAGCGATCCACCCATTCTTGATGATTCGTCGCCCAAAAACCATTCTCCCCGTCTTTAACGATGTCCGAGTTGACTCCCACGGGAGTGCAGACGACAGGCACTCCGACGCTGAGATATTGGATGATCTTCAACCCACATTTCCCTTTCGACCATAGATCATCGTCCAGGGGCATCAGCCCGATGTCGAAAGAGATCAGATCTTCATTCTCATCCTCCAATTTCCAAAGTTTCTTGACTACGGGAAGGTGGAGGGAATCATAAAAATCATTGCTTACGATCTTCAGCTTGACCTGGGGAAATCTTTGGCGAATGGTTTCAAAGACAGGTTCCAATTTTTTGAGGTACTTCAAGTTTCCTTTGGTCCCAATCCATCCTAAAATGATCTCCCTGTGGTTAGATGTTTTCTTCTTTTTTAGGTAAAGATTCGTATCGATGCAGGTGGGAATGACAAAAACCCTTTTTCCCGAATCGACCTTGAAGACCTGGCTCTTTAAAAACCGGTTTCCTACCGTCACGACATCGCTTCCTTTGACCATCGATCTGAATTTCAGCCACCTGGACAAAGAATGAGGGTGAGGAGAACTGGAAGACCGGTACATCACGGCATCATCGAGATCGAAAAGAATTCTCGAAGACTTTTTTCGGATCCAATAAAATTCAAAAGGAGACAATAGTCTCCTTTGAATACAGACCGCATCGAAGAGAGGAAGCTGACGATAAAGGATCAACCGTTTCCTCCATGAACCGGAGAGGGGTTGCCACTTCGGTTCCACCCCGTGGGCGATCAGATAAGGGAAATATTGCTCCACCCGGAACCGGTGGCCCTGATCACTGGAATGGGTGAGGAAGATGATTCTCATTTCATGCCGCTCGATTTCTTTTCTGCGATCACTAAAATGGATTTGGCAAAGTCGATGCCCAGATACCGATGAAGAGGGGCCATGACATAGATCCTGAAGAGATAGCGGTGGAAGGCATCGCTGTAGGTTCGATACATCGCCTTGATTTGAAAACCATGGGCGAGAAGAAGACCACCCAACTCATCATAACAATAGGCCACCTTATGCGTCGCATCCCTCCAAAACCGGCTGGGATTGAACACATTGGGAGTAGTCAGGATCAATCGTCCTCCCTCATTGAGGAGATCATAAATCTTCCTGATAAGTTGGACCCCTTCTTCAAGACCCAAATGTTCGATGACCTCAAAAAGAAGGACAACGTCAAAAGGCTCTTGAACATCCTCCAGGCTGTAAAAGTCGTGAAGTTGGTCTCGGTCAATATCCATGCTCTTATAAATTAATTTGGGGAAATGGCGTCTCAGCCGCTCCTGAAGATTTCGGTTTGAAGCTCCAACGTCAAGGACCTTTTCTCCATCCCGAATATTTTCCAGCATTAAAGGAAATCTTTTCCGGAGAATCTTCAAATCCCAGATATCATGATAGTATTCATGAGTTTTATCTCGATATCTAAATAGTTTACTCCAAGAAACCTTATCGCTCATCAACCTTTACCCATTGCTTAAGATTGAAATCATATTTTTTAATGACTCGGGCTGGAAGGCCCACTGCAACCGAGTACGGCAAAATATCCCGATTAACAACCGAATTCGCCCCTACCACCGAATGCCGCCCAATGGTCACATTGGGTAAAATGAAAACGTTGGCGCCAATCCAGCTATCCCTCTCGATTCGAATAGGTCCTCCTTCCGTGGTTTCCTGCAGCTTTACGGGAATCTCTATATTCTCATAACGGTGGCTGTGGTCTCCAATCATGACATGGGGCCCAATCAAGACATTGTCCTCCAGGATGATGCTCTTTCGCGCCCCGATAATATTGTGACTTCCGATATGAACATTGTTGCCAATCCGAATAATAGAATCCTTCGATCCCGAATGGGGCCGGTGGACATAGATGTCCGTGTCTCTACCAATTGTCACATTATCCCCGATGGAGATGAATCGAGGTCTTAGAATACGCACCCCCGGGAAGATGTAAACATTCCGTCCATAATATCCGAATATCATCCGGTTCTTGATATTTCGAACATATCGCCAGATTCCCCTTTTCATTGTCTATTCCACCGACCTATCGGGTTCCTCCATTCCATCCCGTATCACCCCCTCGGGGATCTCACTCCCGACCACCTTTACCCATTCCCTCTTCTCAAAATCGAACCGTTTTACCACCTTGGCTGGGGAACCGACGGCTAAAGAATAAGGTGGAATGTCACGATTCACCACGGAGAGGGCGCCGATGATACAATGCCTTCCGATCGTCACATTCGGCAAGATGCAGGCCCCATAGGCAATCCAGGAATCGGCTCCAATGTGAACGTAGCCGATCTTCAAGTCTTGCTCTTTACTCGGGCGACTGACATCCCCAAGTTTCCTTGAGTTGTCGATGATCATCACATTCGGCGAGATTCCGACATTTTCCTCAATGATGAGGCGGTTGCAGGCGCTGATAAAACAACTCTCGGAAATGATGACATGGTCTCCGAGGAAAAGCAGGATTTCTTTCGATTTCTTATCCTTCGGATGGAGGTTAATACTCGTATTTCTTTTAATTCTGACATGATCTCCCACATGGACAAACCGTGGCCGATTGATTACCACTCCGGATTCGATATAGATGTCCTTTCCATAGGAGCCAAAGAAAAACCGATTTTTCAAATTGGAGAGTGGGTACCAGAATGGTTTTTTCCTTATCATTCCGATGGACCTCCCTTCGGTAAATCATCCAGCAGGATATGTTCCATCTCTCTCCAATTTCTTTCAAGCGAATAGGATTCTGCCAGATGACGAGCGGCGATCGAGGCCCTCTCCAGCTTCTCGCGGTTCGAAAAAAACAGAATTTTTTCTGCCAACGCTCGATCATCCCGGGGGTCAGAAATAACAAAACCCTCTTGGCCTTGGGTGACAATTCCACTCGCTCCGTTGCAACGGGTGGTGATCACCGGGATCCCACTTGCCAAAGCCTCCAACACGGTGAGCGAGCAGGCGTCGTAAAAAGTGGGGTGAACGAGAAGATCAGAGGCACCATAGTATTTCTCCGGTTCATCGGTGGAACCGGCAAAGACCATTTCTTCGTCAATCATCATTTCCCTGGCCGTGCGTAAATAGGAATCTGGGCGATCCCTTCCCAGAATAAGAAGTTTGAAGGGAGGAAGGTTCTCTCTCTTGATTTTCGCCAATGCCCTGATCAAAAAACCAAGCCCTTTCATCTGAAAATTATTTGAGACAAAGAGAATCACCAGGTCCTGTGCTCCAATACCGTGCCGGCCTCTGATCTCCTTTCGATATTGACGATTTCTGGGATGGAAGCGTTCGATATCAACCCCATTGTAGACCACGGCAATCTTTTCTTCAGCCACTCCATACCAACGCATCATGTCCTGCTTTACCATGTCGGAGATGGCAACGATCTTATAAAAATGTTTTTTTTTGTAAGGTGAACTTTCGATATAACCCTGGACCCATTGTTTTGGGCTCAACACCCTTCCTAAGAATTTGATCACCCAAACCCACAAGTGATCGTAGACTCTCAAACTCCTCCAGAACCAGGCCCAGTGTACGCCTCCGTGGGGTTGAAGAATATCCGCGTTGAGCGTATTTCCCACCCCGAAGGTGATGTCATAATTCCCGTTCTCGATCGCTTCCGTCGCCCTGATCGCAAAAGAGAGAAGCCGAAGACTCTTGGGGAACCGAATCGTCTTCACAGAATGGATTAAGATCCGTGGGTCTCCCACATCCTGGCGTTCCGCATAGACATGGACCTCATGGCCCTCCGCCGTCATTCGAGTACATAAGTCAACAAGGTATCTTTCGGCTCCCCCCCTCTTTTTAGAGAAGTCTCGAAGACCTATGGCAAACCTTATTTTTTTCAACCCCTCTCCCCTCAGGGGAGAGGGGGGAGTGTGGGTATTCGTGCTATTCGTTGCCATTCGATTCATTCGTCTTCAAAAAAACATCGGATCCCTTCAGCCACTTTCTCCATCTCGCGTTCCCTTATTTCCGGGAAAAAAGGGATCGAGAGAATCTTCCGAGACCACTGGTCCGTCAAGGGAAAGTCTCCTCTCCGATATCCCATTTCCTGATAAGCCTTTTCAAGAGGGATGGGAATGGGGTAATGAATGAGCGTCTCGATCCCCTTTTTTTTCAAAAATGCTTGAAGAGCCCCCCTCTTTCCCGTCTTGATCGTATAGAGATGATAGACGTGCCGGACTCCTTTTTTCTCTGACGGACATACCAGCCCTAGCGGGGAAAGCAACGTTGCGTAAAGCTTAGCCTTCCTCCTCCTCTCTTCATTCCATTGATCCAAATATTTCAATTTGACTCGAAGGAGTGCCGCCTGGATTTCGTCCAACCGGCTGTTGTGTCCCTTGAGGATGTGCTGATATTTTTCTTTCTCTCCATAGCAGCGAAGGAGCCTGAGTTTCCGGTCATATTTTTGGCTATCGGTCACCACCATCCCGCCGTCCCCATATCCTCCCAAGTTCTTGGTCGGATAGAAACTGAAACAACCCATTGCTCCCAACGAGCCCACCTTCCTCCTTCCAAATTTCGCCCCATGGGCTTGGCAGGCATCTTCGATGACGACAAGATCATAACGATTTGCAATTTCCACGATCGAGTCCATCTCCGCCGGGTGGCCATAAAGATGGACGGGAAGGACCGCTCTGATCTTGCGTCCGCTTCTTTTCGATTTCTCGCGTTTTAGAAGAAGCTCCAGGCTATTGGGGTCCATCGTGTAGGCTTTGGGATCGATATCGACGAAGAGGGGTTTCGCTCCTGTGAAGGATATGGCCAGGGCCGTGGCCACAAAGGAATTTGCCACGGTAACCACTTGATCTCCCTCTCCAATGCCGGCTGCTTTCAAAGCCAGATAGAGGGCATCCGTCCCGGAGCCCACTCCAACCCCATACCGAACCCCGCAATAATGAGAGAATTCCTTCTCAAAACCGGAAACTTCCTCTCCAAGAATGAAGCGACCTTTTTTATATACTCTCTGGGTCGCCGCAAGGATTTCGCTTTTGATCTTTTCATACTGTCTGGTTAAATCCAAAAAAGGAACCATCGTCGCATGCCTATTTCGATTGCAGAATGCGGATTGCGGAATTTATATTCGATTCCGCAATCTACACTCCGCAATCCGCATTACCAATATTCCTTCTTATACTTCCTATAGAACTCGACGGTTCTTCTGAGTCCTTCCTCCAGATCGGTCTTCGGCTCCCAGCCCACCATGCGTTTGATCTTGGAAATATCGGTATAATAATCTCCGGGTTCGACTTCCTTTCTCTCTTGAGTAAATTCGGTAAAAGCCGTCTTGCCGGTTCCGGCAATCTTTACAATCCGTTTTGCCAGGTCGATGAAGCTGACGGGAATGCCGGTCCCTACATTAAATACCTCTCCGTAAGCCTGATCGCGGGCGGTCACTCGCAAAAAACAATCAACTAGGTCATCCACGTAGAGGAAATCCCTCAAGATCCGGCCGTCTCCAAAGACAGGGATGACTTCGTTATCGATGGCCTTTCGGATAAACCAGTTGAGGACGCCGTATTCATCGTGGGCCATCTGATGCCGTGGTCCATAGGTGTTCGTAATCCGGAGACAGGTTCCCGGAATTTTGTGGACATCGTGATAGACGAGAACCATCTTCTCGGCCGACAAATTGGTCACCGCATAGATTCCCTTGGGATTGGTGGGATGATCTTCTCCCACGGGCAAGGTCACACTGGACCCATACTCCCCCCGGGTCCCTGCAAAAATGATTTTCGTCCCTTGATTATTCTTTCGGCAGGATTCGAGGAGGACCAGGGTCCCCCGGCAGTTGATGTCTAAATCCTGAATCGGATTCCGGATGCTGTCCACGTGATTCACCTGGCCAGCAAGGTGAAAAATGATCTCCTGCCCCTTGACCAAATAATCCATCGAATGACTGTCCCTCACATCAGTGAAATTGATATGCACACGATCAGCGATCTCTTTCACATTGAAGAGGTTTCCTCCAAGGCGGGGCATCATATTATCCACAATCGTCACCTTTGCTCCCAATGCAATCAACCGGGCCGACAGATTGGATCCGACAAAACCCAAACCGCCTGTCACCAGCACCCTTCTTTCTCTGAAGACCTCTTCATAAGGAGTCATCCTGATCTCCTTTTCAATTTTTTATGTCGAGTTCGTCAAAGTGAACGATGAAAATTACCAACTCTCATCTTCCCCCTCGATGGGGGATGCCACCTCACTCCCGCCCTCTCTCGCCAGACGAGAGCGGATAGGGGGTTCTTTCAGTTGCAACTCCCATAATTTGGCATATTTGATAAAAACATAGAACATGGTCGAGACAATGATGATGAACCCCGGCAACCCGTCCCTAAATCCCAACTTGAAAAGGTACTCCTTGATGAATCGAAACGGAGGGTGGAAGAGAAGTCTGGAAAGGCGGAACTTCTTCCCGCTCTCCAAAAGATCCATGGCAGCAATTTTCGAATACCTGTCGATTGTCTGAATCTGATCAGAAATGTCTCCATAGGTATAATGATGATATTGATTTCTTAAAACCCCCACCTTTCCATCCACTACCAACTTGGCATGAAGTCTTCCCTCCCATTTGCCTTTGTCCCTTCGGTAAAGACGAATTTCGCCATCTGGATACCATCCCCCGTATCGAATCCACCTCCCCAGGTAATACGTGCGTCGATAGACAAAATATCCATCCAACTCCTTTGCCTTTCCGTTCAATTCCACTCGAATCTCTTCAGCCAGTTCCAGAGGAATTTCCTCATCGGCGTCCACAAACATGATCCAATCCCGACGGGTGAGATCGGCGGCATACTGGTACTGATCGCGATGTCCCGTCCACTTCCTCTGAAATGTCTTATCGGTATATTGTTTGCAGGTTTCGTACGTCCCGTCCTGGCTGAAGGAGTCCACAACCACTAATTCCTCAGCCCAGGAGAGGCTCTTCAGACATCGCTCAATCGTCCTGCGATTGTTGGTGGTGAGGACATAGACGGAAACCGGAACTTTTTCGATCATTTCCTCTTACGCCTCAATTGTTTATCAACGACCTTTTCGACTTCATCCACCGTGATGAGTTCCATACATCGATGATCTTTTGGACAAATTCTCTTCCAGCACGGACTGCAGGGGACATCCCTTCTAACCACCACATGGCCCTCCCCCCATGGACCCGTGGCAAGAGGGGGCGTTGATCCAAAGAGAGCGGCAACGGGAATACCGACGGCAGTGGCCATATGCATCGTCCCGGTATCGTTGGTCACAAGGAGAGTACAGCGCTCCAAAAGGGCAGCCAGCTGGAGTAAACCCGTCTTTCCGGTCAAATCTATTCCGTCTGTTCCCAAGTACTGCAGAATCTCATCAGCGATGGGACGCTCTTCCTCCTTCCCAAAGAGAAGAATCCTGGCCTGCCATTTCTCAGCAAGCCTCTTTCCCAGTTTGCCGAATCGGTCCGGATACCAACATTTGGCCAAACCATATGTGGCTCCAGGATTCATTCCGATAAGAGGCTTCCCTTCCGAAATCCCCAGGTCTTTCAACACTCCGTCGGCCCACCTTCGATCTTCCTCTCTGAGAAATATCTTGGGAGAAGGAAGGTCTTCTGTCTTTCCTAAAGGCTCAATCAGCTTTCGGTAATAGTGGACCCGGTGGCCACGAAGGATCTCTTTTGTCCGACGAACTCCCTGGGTAAGAAAGAGGGAACGACCCTCCGATTGATAACCAATTCGGATTGGAATGCGAGCCAGGAAAATATGGAAAGCAGAACGGAAAGACCTGGGAAGGATGACAGCCAGATCAAAATTCCTCTCCTTTAAGGACTGGCTCAGGTTTAAATCTTCCCAAATAGATCCAATCCCCTCCTTCTTTTGAAAAGGAATGATCTCATCCACATAGGGAAATGTTTTCCACAAATCGACCAGATAGCTTGGAATCAGAACGGCTAAATGGGATTTGGGAAAGAGAGTCTTTAATTGTTGAACCGCTGGATAGCTGAGGACGGTATCCCCTACCCAGTTTACGCCTCTTACCAGGATACGATTGATCCCGCCAGGAGCGGGACTAAAATCGCGTTTCAAGAGATCTACTCCTCCCCAAGCAACTTCATTAAAGTTATGATATCAATTTTTTGAATGGGGCTCGGAATCAGCAGATAAATTCCCACTCCCCTAAGGGAAGTCCCATTTCTTACTTTGGATGCGTTCGCCTGGCATAGATATATCCACCGCTGCCGTTCATTCTAATTTCAAAACCCAATTCTTTAAGTCTCAAAGGAATATCGATGGAAAATTCCGCCGGAACACCATGCGTTTCCATAGCCATTCCCATTATTTTAGTGGCAGTTTCCAAACGCATATTCCTCAGGATATCATGTTCAGCGCCTTCGCAATCCAGCTTCAGGAAATCAATTCGCGGTAGACCCTCTCGCTTGAAGATGTCCTCGACCGAAATCGTGGGAATACATCCCGCCTTAATATCCGTGATCCCCCTTTCGTACAGGGAATAATCAGCCGAAGAGCCACCTTGATAGGTATAAATATCTTGACGTCCACTTCTACCAGAAACTGCCATCTCAAAGATAGACATATTCTCCAGGTGGTTTAGCTCTACATTTTTCTTGAGCATTTGATAATTCGTCGGCTCCGGCTCAAAAGCGAGCACCTTGTAGGCACTTCTTGCAACCATGATAGAGAAGGATCCGATGTGGGCCCCTACATCGACAACAATGGAGTCTTTTGTGATTGGGACAAAATCCTTTGTATAGTTTTTCTTGACGACATTCGATTTTACAATTCTCAAATCATCCGTATTCGGCCGCAACCTGATTCTTAAACCATTTCGATGTATCAACTCAATTTCCTTATGCAGAAATCCATAACGTCCCGCATAAAGCATATACCAATTCTTGAATGCAGCCATATTCTTTATGAGCGACATTCGAGGTCTCTCTTTTTATCTCTCATAGGTTCCGAGCCTGGCAAGATGCCTAAAATCTCTTTCGTCGCCTTAAAAACTTCGTTGGCTGAGACGGCTCTGATACAGTCAAGTTTCTTACAGGAATACTCGTGACACGGGTTGCACCCCACTTCTTTTCTCACTTTGATGTGGTTCCCAAAAGGCTCATTTTCGATCGGGTCTGTCGGTCCATAAATGACGACGACAGGGATTCCCATGAGGGAAGCAATATGCATCGGTCCAGTGTCACCGCCGATATAAAGATCGCAGTTTCTGTATAGTTCCCCCAGCTGTGTCAAAGATTCGGTTTTGGGCGCCAGCAGAGACGGTTCTTTCATCTGTTTTCGAATACCTTCCACCCATCCCAATTCCTTATCTCCCCAGGTAAAAAGAACGGAGGCATTGAGTTCTCGGACCAATCGATCCGCCAATTGGGCATACTGATCAGGCATCCATCGCTTAAAGAAAGCCTTTTGGCTCGTCCCCGGATGGATTGCAATCAAAGGTTTAATAAGGAGTGCTGACGAACCCTTAAAAAAATCTTCTACATATTCCCGGTCCTCCGGGGGGATATGAAGACGATACTTAAGCTTTTTCAGCTCCAATCCTATCCCCTTTAAAAGCGCAAGATTTCTTTCAAACCGGCTGATCCTTTCTCCCGGAAGGTTTACTTTCACATTCGAATACAAAAAATTCCCTTCCTTGGTCGACCTTCGATCGTATCCAATCCTCTTGGGGGAGCCCGAAAGAAAAGAGAGAACTCCGCTCTTGAGAATTCCATGAAAATCGAGAGCGACGTCAAACTTTCGCCTCCGAAGATCTTTGACAAATCCCCGCATTTCCCCAAAGGTGCCCCATATCCCCTTTGGCGATTTTATTCCTCTGGTCCACCTTTTCCTTGGAAATAGGATCACCTCATCGACCTCTGGTTGACTTTCCAGGAGGGCTCGAGAGGGTTCTTCGACGATCCAGGTGATAAAGGAGGAAGGCCTGTGCTCTTTTAACGCTTTTACCGCAGGCAGCGTCCGGATGACATCCCCCACCGCACTCAGCCTCAAAACTAAAATCTTTTGGGAATCCATTTCTGAAACATTACCCTATTACCCGTTAATTTTCAATGGTAAATACAAGAACTTTGCGAAATAACTGCCAAATTCAAAACAGAACCCCGCTATCCCATAGTCACCCCTTTGCTTCAAGGAAGGTGCCAGCCCTCTGCCCTTCCCCTCTCCCCGTTGGGGGAGAGGGCGGGTGAGGAGGAGATTAGGGGCATGGGAAAAAAACCGGCGTCTATAGTAATATTCAAAAAGATGTGGTATTGAGGAAAAAGTTGCCAATGAAAATTACGATCATTGTTGCAGTGTTGTTAACTATCTTCTTAATAGCCGAGGCCGCCGGCGCAATAGCCTCGGAACACGAGTCCCGCGCAATCCCTTCCTACGCTGGCTTCGAGGAGATCCAGGACGCGAAAAATCGCCTTATTATTGTCGGTGATACACAGAGCACAAGTCACTGGGAGTTCTGGCGGGAAAGGAATGATAAGGAGCGAAAGCTAATCATTGATGAAATCACTAAACGTGAACCAGCCTTTGTCATCCATCTTGGTGACCTTACGACTCGGGGAAGTTCAGATAAACACTGGCAGGAATTCGATGACATGCACAAAGACTTTCGTGAGAAAAAGATCCCGTATTTTCCGACCCTTGGAAACCATGAGCTTTATGGTAATGACGAGAAAGCGCTACAGAACTATTTCGAGCGTTTCCCCTATCTTGATAAAAAACGCTGGTACAGTTTCACCTGGAAGAATGTCGCGATGGTGATGGTTGATTCCAATTTCTCCACCCTCACGAAAGAACAAATCGAGAGGCAGTCTCAGTGGTATTTGGACGAGCTTGAGAAATTCGAAAGGAACAAGGAAGTTGCCTTCATTATCGTCTGCTGCCACGAACCGCCGTTTACCAACAGCCGGGTAGTCGGGCCAAACGAGAAAGTCAAAGTTTATTTTGCCGACCCTTTTCTCCGGTTCCGAAAGACTCGCTTATTCTTCAGCGGTCACAGTCATTCCTATGAGCGCTTTCAAATTGGAGACAAGTTCTTCATTGTCTCCGGGGGAGGAGGTGGGCCGAGACACAAGGTTATGATCGATCCCCGAAAGCGGCGCTACCAAGACCTCTTTTCCGGCCCCGAACTTCGTTTTTTCCACTTCTGCGAGATAGAAAACCGTGATGATACCCTTATCTTTAGAGTCCTGCGCCTCGAATCGGATGGAAGCTTCGCCATCATCGATCCTTTATTAATCGGTCCATGATTGAATAGACCTCTGGTTACCCCCACCCTTCCCCTCCCCCTGAAGGGGAGGGAAATCCCCACATTCCTCCCCCTTCAAAAGCGAGGTCGAGAGGGGGATGGGGATTTGTCGGAGTAGTGTAACTACGTCTTCTCAATTATGGACACATTGGTAATTACTCGGAAGATTGGGAAATAGGAAACTATCCGGTTAGAGAAACCAGGAATTTTCCAGGTAGGCTCTTTGTTTTACCATTTGAATCGACACAGATGTGTTGGGTTTCCCCCTCCGCAATCACCTCCTCTCGGTCTTTACGAAGGATCTGATACCCGAACGTGATCAACCGCTTATTGGCTCCCTTCAACCGAGTCCGCACGATGACCGTTTCATCATATCGAGCCGAACTCCGATACCTGCAATGAACGTCGATGACCACAAGTTTGTATCCCACCGCTTCCAAATCAACATACCGGAATCCCCTTTTTCGACAGAACTCGGACCGCCCTACTTCAAACCAAACGAGGTAGTTGGCATAGTAAGCCACCCCCATTTGGTCCGTCTCGGCATACCTCACTCGAATATCCACATCCACAAGATCTTTCATCACTTGCAACTCCTCCCAACTTCTCTTCTATTCCTTCGGACTTCGTTTATAACAGGTTTGTCGCTAAGGGTTCAAGGAATCGAGGGCTCAAGGGTTAAGGTGTTTGGTTATCAAAGCGGTAAGTCCCTGCGTTTCATAGGGCTCTTAAATACTCAGGCCGTAGTAATTCCGGGTCCCTCCTCCGGAGGACTTCTCGAATGCGCTTAAGGGCTTCCTCTTTCTGCTCTGGCATTTGAATTCGAAGGGGGAGATAGTTGGAGGCGTGATTGGAGGCAAAAAAACAATGGGTGAATCGGCAATGGGTAATCATCGTTTCCAGCTCTTGGATCAGACCGAAAGGAGTGGGTTGGAGCAATTTTCCTGTTTCGATCTCCTCCTCCATGGGTGTTCCGGGGACAATCATCAAAGAAAGTGCGCCGACATAGTCCGGATCCATCTCCGAGAGGACTTTTCCGGTCTCCACAGCGTGCGTCTGACTGCCTTCCACACCACCGATACCTAAGATGACAGTCACCGAGAGAAGAATCCCCGATTCCTTTACTCTTTTCCCGGCACGGATCAATTGATCCACAGCGGCATTCTTCTTAATTCGCTTCAATACTTCCGGATCTCCGGACTCCAAGCCCAGATAGATTATTCCCAAACCCAGGGACTTTAGAGCTTTGAGCTCCTCCACCTCTTTCCGAAGGATGTCGTTTGCATTGGCGTACCCCCCCACCCTTTCGAGCCCCTTTAATTTTGCTTTCAGATAGGAGAGGATTTGAAGCAGTCTTTTTTGAGGGATGCTCAACGCATCGCCATCAGCCAGGAATACCCTTCGAACTTTATACGGACTCACTTCATCGATATCTTCTTTGATCTCCTCGAACCTCTTGATCCGGAAACGCTTCCCCTGATAGGCCCCGCAAAAAGTACACCGATTGTAAGAGCAACCCACCGTGGCCTGAAGGATCAAGCTGTCCGCTTCGCTGGGGGGCCGGAAGATCATCCCTTCGTATTTCATTTCGCTTGCTCCTTTCCTTTCGAAGGGGTATCGAATTGATAAATGATCTCTCCTTCCTTGACCATTCCCAGTTCCTTCCGGGCGATCTCCTCGATATAGCGCCTGTCACTCTGTAACCGTTTTACCTCTTCCTTCAACTTTTGATTCTCCTCCTCCAACTTGGAATTCTTGTCCTTGATCCGCGCCAATTCCTTCTGAAGGCCAAAAAGGTGGAAGATTCCCTTTTCCCCAAAGAAGGTGAGGCTCCCAAAAATCAAAAGCGAAATGAGAATTAAAATAAGAATACGCCTTTTTCTCATTCTATTAAACGGAGCATATTATAGTTTGCGCCAACCCCTGAGGTCATTGCGAGGAGTGTAACGACGAAGCAATCTCAAGGCGAGATTGCCACGCCCTTCGGGCTCGCAATGACAACCTTTCGTGGTGCCTAAAGCAAGCAATTTGGTACTCTCAGTAATTGCTCTATTCTACTGGAGCTTGAATTTGATGGGGATGGTCCCCGATTGTTCAACCTGGGGTTGATCTTTCGCGAGCGGAGCAAACCGCCATTGTTTCAAGTACTGGATCGCGATCCTTTCCAGTTCTGTATCCCCTTTGACCGACGGGACGACCCGATCCACTGTCCCAGTGGGTAATACCCAGAGCGTCAACTCGATCTCTGCCTCCACTTTCACTTTAACCTGAGGGAGATCGGGTCTCTCCAGAATCTTCCGCCTGGCCAGAGACCCCTTTATCCCCAGCCGAAGGTTCTCCTCCAGGGGCTTTTCCTGATCATTTCCTTCCTTGGACTTCAGAAGCCTTTCGATCACCTTCTCCGCTCCCTTATCCTTCAGGGAGACCGACTCGGCGGCATCCTTGAGAGAAGGGGTAGGAGCTTCTGGGTAAAAAAGAGTCTCCCGGTTTTTCAAATATTCTTTTAACTCTTGATCCACTTCTTTAAACTCTGATGAACTCCTCAGGGCTTTCATCTTCTCTTCGGCATTGGGAGATTCGAGCTTCTTCGTTCGAGGATATTCCGGGGCGAGGGTCCTCCAATCCTCCTGAGCACTGGCCTCTTCCATCTTCTTAAGAATGACGTCTTCCCGTATCCGTTTCTCCTCGGGAGAAATCTCGCCTTTCTCCCATCCTAAAATCCTTTTGCTTTCATGCGTCACGGCGTTCCATCCGTCCCTCAGGCGGATATGGAGGGGAGGAACAAAAATAAAAATACACGCCAGACACACGACGAGGGTAAAGAACACTCCGATGAGGAGCAAGAGGCGATTCGGGTTTTTCTTCGATCGTATGAGCATCAGCGAATAGCCCCTCTATCCATCTGGTTGAGCATTTTTTTGGCCGTCTCTTTTCGATCCTGCCTCTTGCTCTTATCCAACAATTTCTGGTAGACCTGTCTGGCCTCAGATATTTTTTTCTCGTCCAGATAGAGAGTCCCCAATTTCAGAAGAGCCTCTTCCATCAGGTCGGAGTGATGGGGATAGAGGTAAACCACCTTTGAGAATTGAACCAAAGCCGACTCCCTGTTTCCCGCCTCCAAATAGACTTCCCCCATCTTAAATTGAGCCTGACTGGCTACGGACTCTTCAGGACTTCGAGCCGCCGCAGAAAATGCAGCGACGGCCTCCCCGTATTTCTTCTGCGCAAGGTAGAGAATCCCTAACCTCAATTGCCCTTCAAACTGGATGTCACCCTGGGGAAAACTGCCCACCAGTTCTTTCAAAACCTTCTCAGCCTGATCCATCTTCCCCAGGCTCCGATATCCTTCCTCCATCCCCAGATAGGCTCTTTTGGCTAACGGATGCTGCGGATGATTTTTGATCACCCACTCATATCGCTCGATAGCTTTCGGGTAATCTTTGAGAAGGAGATAGAGACCGCCTAATTCGATCTGGGCTTCGACGAAAAGATGACCCTGCGGAGAACGACGAAACACTTTGTCCATCTCTTCGACCGCTTCACTCCATCGTTTATCCTGTACGAAGAGAAGTCCAATGCGGAACTGCGCCTCCTCTGCCCACTCACTGTTCGGATAGAGGCCGATCAGCTCTCGATAGGTACTCACCGCTTTTTCATTCATTCGTTCTCGTTGGTAGTACTCTCCTAACTGCATCAGGGCTTGAACGGAGAGGTCATGCTGAGGATATCGTTTTAAAAAAGCCTCCACCCGAGAGATAAAAGGGTCATACTTCTTTTCTTGAAGGAGGCAAAGGAGGATTCCGAAATCAGCTTCGGGCGCTTCTTTTGATTTCGGAAAAGCCCTCACCACATGGGAGTAAGAATTGGCGGCTTGAGTATACTCTTTGAGGTTATAATGTCCGTCTCCTATCTTCAGAAGCGCGGGAGGCACGTAGGTGCTCTCGGGGTACTTCTGGGCAAGACGTTGAAATTCTTCAATCGCTTTTTGGAACTCTTTCTTCCGGAAATGGGACCATCCAATCCAGTACTGGGATTCATCCGCATAGGGACTCAGCGGATTGGATTTCAAGAGCTTCTGAAATTGACTGATCGCCTCATCAAATCGTTCCTCTCGATAAGCCACCCATCCAAGCAGATAGTGTGCCTTGTCTTTATCTTCGTTCCCTTCGGCCATGGAGGCCAATCGCGTTAAATAGGCCTTCGCCTTCTGATAGTCATTCTGATTCAAATAACATTCCGCCACCATCAGGAAGATGGGGGGTGTGGACCGATACTGAGGAAATTCTACGGCGATCTTCAGGAAATACTGGCTTGCCTCCTTCCACTCCCGCCGTTGATAGTGGTACCATCCCAAACTCGTCAGTCCTTTTGGGTATAAAGCCGGATCTCCCTGCAATTTGTCCACATATTCAACCCCTTTTCGATAATCCTGTTTTAAAAGCGAAGCTTCGGCTAACCAGTAAATAATTTCATTCTTCTCCGATAAATTAGGAAAATCGGCAAGAAGTCTCTCCCAATATTGAATGGCCGCTTCATATTTTTTTAAATAAAAATGGGCGTAACCCAATTTTGAGAAAACCTGGGGCTCCAGTCTCGCCCTTCCTCTATCCTCCAAGACTTCATGGTAAGACTCGATTGCCCCTGTGTAATCTTTCTGATTAAACAGGCTTTCTCCCAGCATGAAATGGGCCCACTCGTGAAGTTCGCTCTCGGGGTAAGTCTTGAGGAATTGGCGAAAGGTATTTGCGGCCTGGGAGTATTCTTTTTTACCGAAGTAATATTGTCCGATATCGAATAGACATTGCTCCAACCAAGGAGAGGGGAGAAATTGCGAGAGAAACCTCTGATAGAGGAGCGTGGCCCCGTCCACTTCATCGGCGCCCAAATAGGTCTTTACAATCCCCCAGAAGATCGGATCTGAAAGCTTGGTTCCCGGATAGGCGAGGAGAATGCCCTCGAAGGTTTTTCTCCCTTCCGAATATTGTCCGAGTGAAACCAAGCTCCAGGCCAAGGCATAACGCGAACTCTCCTCCAAGGGATGCCCTGGATAACGTCTCCAGAAATCCTTGAACTGATCTGCCGCTTCTTTGAACCTTTTGAGCCGAAAGTAGCTGACACCGATCAAATATTCGGCCTCGGGTCGCAATTTCCCGCCGGGGTATTTTTGAAGAAGGGCCTCCGCTCCCTGAAGTGCCTCTGGATACCGACCAAGCTGATAGAGGGAGTACGCGGACCAAAAAAGGGAAGATTCAGCAATGGGAAGGGCAGGAGTTTTTTCGTGGACTTGATGAAAGAATTGATACCCATCGTCATAGGCGCCGTGTTTGAGTCGAATCCATCCACAGGTATAGAGGGCATAGCCATAGAATTTACTTTCTGGATATTTTTCAACTACGTTGTGAAAATATGAAAACGCTTCCTCATCCCTCGCCTGGTGATATCTCGCCTCTCCCATCCAGTAATAGGAAGGTCCAATCAACTCACTCCGAGGATATTGTCGGATAAGCTTCTGGAAAGAAGTGAAAGCATCTTCGTAAGCCCCTTTCATATAACGATATCTTCCTTGTTCGTAAAGGGCTCTATCTCCGACAAAGGGTTTTGTCAGACCTGAGGTGAACCGACTTGAATAGGCACAGCCGGGCTGCGTGGTGGCGGGGCTCATCTTCTCCGTCGGTCCGATCGACTCTTCTCTCAAATCGAAGGAATCTACCCAAGGTTCTTCTTTTATTCCTTGGCCCATCATCATGGGAAGCAAGGCCTCCCTCTTCTCGATCCATTTGGTCTCCTGCTTTCCAAAGAAGATGAGTTCCGAGGGCCCCGTATGATTTTGGTATTGTCCCTGGCTTTGGAGAACGGGAAAAGTAAAGGTGATCGAAATCAACAGAAGGAGGCTCAAAATTTTAGCGAACGAGTTCAACATCATCTCATCCTTATGTTAGAAAAGTATCAAACATATGGAAAAATTGTCAAGGATTGACAGGATTTTCACAACTATGATAGGTTGATGACGATGATAAGGATGATATTCGTAACCTCAGCTTTTCTTATTCTTCCCATGGCGTTGACACAATGCACCAACGGAACCGGGGTTTCCGAACCAGACCCGGAGGGAGATTTCAAAGTCATGCGCGACAAGATGGTGGAGACTCAAATCAAGGCCAGAGGAGTGAGAGACCCCCGTGTCCTTTCTGCGCTGCTCAAGGTGGAGCGACACCGGTTTGTCCCCGAAGAATATTTGGACTCCGCCTACTCTGATCAACCTCTTCCCATTGGAGAGGGCCAGACCATCTCACAGCCTTATATCGTTGCCCTCATGACAGAACTCTTAGAACTGGAAGGAAATGAGAAGGTGTTGGAAATCGGGACGGGTTCGGGATATCAAGCCGCTATCTTAGCGGAATTGGCCAAAGAAGTTTACACCATCGAAATCATCGAATCCCTCGCCTCCAGGGCAAACAATCGACTCTTGGAATTGGGTTATCAGAACGTGAAGGTGAAATACGGGGACGGGTACTTAGGATGGCCCGAGGCTGCGCCCTTTGACGCCATCATCGTCACTGCTGCCCCTGACCACATCCCAAAACCTCTTATGGACCAGCTAAAAGAGGGAGGACGAATGGTCGTCCCGGTTGGGACTTATACACAGGAGTTAAGGAAAATTGTCAAACGATCCGGAAAAGTCGAGACCATCGATGTCGTTCCCGTTATCTTCGTCCCCATGACCGGCGAAGGCGTGAAACAGAAGAAATGACTGGACATTGGGTACAATTCGGTTTACGTCCACGGTTTTTCATGATCGTGAGCATCTTGATCCTGAACGCAAAATAAACCTTTACCTTTCATCATCATTTTAAAGCAGCCGTTGCATGAGATGCAGCGTGCCGGGGCTTTGTCTCCTTTAGCCCAGCGATGGACCAGATCGGGCTCGCGGATCAAAGGCCGGCTTAATGAGATCATATCCGCGACGCCTTCGGAAAGAATCCTCTCGATCATGTCCGGTTTGCGAATGCCTCCCACGGCCGAGACCGGCAGGTGAGTGGTGGCTTTTACCTTGGCCGCTCCTTCCAGGTAGTAGCCCTCGAACCATTGGTTTTTATCAAGCGCCCCGCGGGAATCGTGGCTGCCGCCGATGGCGCCGCCAGTGACTTCGATAGCGCCGTAGCCTGCTTCCTCCAAAATGGGGGCGTATTCGGCAGCTTGGTCAGGGATCAATCCACCGGGAACCCCGTCAAAAGAATTCATCTTGATCCAGACGGGAAACTCATCGCCGGCATTTTCGCCGATGGCTTTGCGGATACGGACGAGAATGCGGGCCCGGTTTTCGGCCGATCCGCCGTATGCATCATCGCGGCGGTTGAAATAAGGCGACAGAAATTGGGCTAATCCATAGCCATGCCCTGCGTGAACCTGTACTGCGTCGAAACCAACCCTTCGGACCAGTGCCGCCATCCTGGCGTAGAGTGAGATGATGAGATCGACCTCGTCAGTCGTAAGCGCATGCACGCCAGGCCGGTATTCCGATGGCCCGACCCAGCGGTCTCCTATACGCATGAAAGGTGACATTTGCAGGGAAACGAGGGCCCCATGGCTGTGAATCGCCCGGGTGAACTCTTCCCAAGCGGAACGATCGGTTCCAGCGTGAAGCATCAACTGTCGCTGAGGACCGACAGACCAGTTAGGGTCCGGAAGGCAGCCGCTGGTTGAGATGAGGCCGGCCCCGCCTTTGGCAACGGCCTGATAGAGATCTTTCAGCTTAGGCCCTGGGATGCCGTCGGTCGAGGCCATTCCTTCCATAGTGGCCGAACGGATGAAGCGGTTGCGAAGGTTTAAACCCATGAACTCCACAGGCTCAAAAGTGGAACACACCTGTTGATCGGACATACAATCCAGCCTCCTGCCATACAAAGAAAGGATGCAGCTTTTTCACTTGCTACTTTTTCTCGCTTTTCTTCCTCCTCCAGTATTCCAATCTCCTTTTAATCTCTTTCTCAAACCCCTGTTCGGCTGGGTGATAGTAGGTTCTTCCTTTGAGGTTTTCGGGAAGATATTCCTCTCCAACAAAATGGTCCGGATAATCATGGGGATACTTGTAGTCTTTCCCATAACCCAGATCTTCCATCAACTTGGTAGGGGCATTCCGAATATGGAGCGGAACAGGCATATTCTCGGTCTCCCGAACATCCCTCTGAACCCTCTGAAATGCCGTGTAGAGCGCATTCGATTTTGGAGCTGTGGCCAAATAAACCGCCGCCTGGGCAAGGGCCAAATTCCCTTCCGGCAAACCGACGAAATGAAAGGCCTGCTGAGCCGCCACCGCCACCTGTAGGGCCTGAGGGTCCGCCATCCCAACATCTTCCGAGGCAAATCGGATCATCCGGCGCGCAATGTAGAGTGGATCCTCCCCTGCCTCCAACATTCTTCCAAGCCAGTAAAGGGCTGCATCAGGGTCGCTCCCTCTAAGGCTCTTGTGCAATGCTGAAATGAGATTATAATGCTCTTCCCCAGACTTGTCGTAAAGGTAGGCCTTCCTTTGAAGAATTTCTTTTAAATCCTCTTTCTTGATCTGACGAATGCCCTCCTCGTCGGGTGAAGTTGTCAAGACGAGCATTTCCAACGTATTTAAGGCCGCCCTTGCGTCTCCATTCGCCAACTGGCAAATACCTTTGATGACCTCTGGCTCGATTGCAGTTTGGTATTTGCCCAATCCCTTTTCTCTATCCGTCAAAGCCCTCTTCAGAATCAATTCAATCTCTTCCTCCTTTAAGGATTGAAGGGTAAAAACTTTCGTGCGCGATAGCAGTGGGGAAATCACCTCAAAGGACGGGTTTTCTGTGGTAGCTCCAATGAGGATGATGGTCCCTTTCTCCACATGGGGTAGGAAAGCGTCCTGCTGGGCTTTGTTGAATCGATGGATCTCATCCACAAAAAGAATCGTCCGCCGCTTATTATATTTCCATTCTTCCTCTGCCTCCTGGATGACCTCTTTGATCTCCTTCACCCCTGAAAGGACAGCACTGAAGGCGAGGAATTGAGCACCTGTGGTGGAGGCGATGATCATGGCTAAGGTTGTCTTGCCTGACCCGGGAGGTCCCCATAAAATCATGGAGGGAAGATGATCGGATTCGATGGCCAGGCGGAGAACCTTCCCCTGCCCCAGGAGGTGATCCTGACCAACAAATTCGCTCAATGTTCGAGGCCTCATTCGATCGGCAAGGGGGGCCTCCCTTTTAAAAAGTTCTGTTTCCTTCTTCTGAAAAAGCTCTGTCTGCTTCTTCAACACTTTTTCTCTTTTATGAAATTATTAGACGGAGCATATTATATGGTTTGCGCTGTCTCCGGTAGGGCATTGCGAGGAGTGTAATGACGAAGCAATCTCAAAGCGAGATTGCCACGCCCTTTGCCCTGAACACCATGCGGTGCAGGGCTTCGGGCTCGCAATGACAACCTTTCGTTTTTCCTAATACAAACTATTTGATGCTCTCAGTAATAATCCGCTATGCGCTATGCTCTTTGCGCTCTCCGTTAATCTCCCGAATGGCTTGAAGCATTTCTTCATGAACCAATCCATTGGAAGCCAGGATCTCTTCAGAGTAGATATCGTACGGTCGGCCTTCAAGATCACTCACCTTCCCCCCCGCTTCAGTAATCATTAAGGTCGCTGCCGCCACATCCCAGGGGTGGAGTTTAAATTCCCAGAAACCATCGAAACGGCCCGTTGCCAGGTAAGAAAGATCAATGGCAGCTGAACCGGGTCTCCGAATGGCAAAACCCTTGGTGAGAAACTGGCGGAAATAGCGAAGATAGAAATCGGCATGTTCATGGACATCGTAAGGGAAACCGGTGCAAAGAAAACTTCTGTTCAGCCTATCGATCTCTGAGACGACGATTCGCTTCCCGTTGAGAAAGGCACCCTTTCCTTTTTGCCCATGGAAGAGCTCCTTGAGGGTCGGAATATAAACTACTCCCACCTTCACATCGCCTTCTATTTCAAGCCCGATGGAGACGCAGAAACAAGGAAACCCGTGAAAATAGTTGGTCGTCCCATCTAGAGGATCGATAATCCACCTCCATGGGGATCCTTTCCCCTCAAAAGGACTTTCTTCTGTCAGAATATCATGCTCCGGGAAAGCATCCGAGATCATTCTTACGATAGCTCGTTCACAAAGCCGGTCTACCTCGGTCACGGGGTTGAATTCTCCCTTGTACTCCACCGGATGAGAATGACCAAAATGGCGCATTTGGATCCGGCCTGCCTCTTTGGCCGCGGCGACGGCTAATTCGAGATAGCGATCATCGACCTTCATCAATTGACAATACCTCTTGCAAAACTATATGATAGCTTGAAGGATCAAGTCAACCCTGCACCATTTCATATATGAGATCCGTGGCGCCTCTGGAAACCCGAAATTCATTGTCTTAAGCAAAGGGAAAGATTGCGTAAGAAACAGGTACAGGGTCAACGAGGAAAGAGATGAAATTCGAAACCTATGGAAACTGTTTTGTCTGTGGAAAGAACAATGCGAACGGGTTGCAATTGAGTTTTGAGATCGACAGGGAGAAGCAAATTCTCAAATCGACTTTTATCGCAAGTCCGACCTTCCAGGGCTGGGACGGGATCGTCCACGGAGGAATGATCAGCACCTTGTTGGATGAAGCGACGGCAAAATTGGTTTATGAATTAGGGTATCAGGCGGTGACCGCTTCTTTAGAGGTCAGGTTCAAAAAGCCGGCTCCCATCCTCGAACCATTAAGCATCCACGGCGAAATTATAGAGGTGAGCAGGAGATTAATCAGGGCAAAGGCTTATGTGGCCAAAGAGGATGGAACCATTTTGGCAACGGGGATTTCTACCTTCCTTAAGAACAGTTTAGCAACGGCACCTTCTCCTTAGGTCCTCATCCGCCTTAACCTTTACTTCGGCTGTACATCCATTGCGCATAATCCGCATCGAACCCGAATCTTGCCAGTAGGGTTCGTCCCCTGAGCAGGTCTCTCATTGAAAGATCTTCTATTTTTCTCCCTTCGTCGAGCAAAACCGCTCTCTCGCAGAGATCTACTGCCACAGACAGGTGGTGGGTAACGATGATTTTTGTTTGAGGGATGGATCGGATTCGTTCAATTAACAGTCGACTCCCCGCCGGGTCGAGGTTGTCCGTGGGCTCATCGAGAGCCAGGATCTCGGAGTCCATGGACAACACGGTGGCCAGGGCGACCCTTTTCTTCTCCCCTTCACTCAAATGGTGGGCCGATCTTCCCTCAAATCCTCTCAACCCCATCGTCTCCAGTGCCTTCGTCACCCGACGCCGAACTTCTTCTTCATCGAGTCCCATATTAAGAGGGCCGAATGCCACATCATCAAAGACCGTGGGGCAGAAGAGCTGATCCTCCGGGCTTTGGAAGACGAGACCCACCCTTCTCCGTATCTCTTTCAAATTATTTTTTTCAACCGGGATGCCCAAGATGATCACTTCTCCCTCTCCCATCAGGGTTCCATTCAGATGATAGAGGAGGGTCGACTTGCCGGCGCCATTGGGGCCGAGGATCGCGATAGATTCATGCTGATAGACTTCCAAATGGATGTCCCTCAAGGCAGGCGTCCCGTCCGGATAATGGTAAGAGAGGTGACTAATCTCAACGACCTTATTGGGTGTCATGCGAAGGTGATCCTCAGAAAAAGGAAGAGAGGAGCGAAGCAGAGGAAAACAATCTCACCCAATCCAAGCCTGCTCGCAGTGGTTTCGGGCATCGTTCCCTGGTAACCTCTGGAGAGCATGGCCAGATAAACTCTTTCCCCGCGGTGATAGCTTCTCAAGAAAAGCGTTCCAATCATGTGCCCGATGACCTCGGTCTGCCAGAGCCATCTCCCTCCGAAGCTTCTCGAATCCCTTGCCCTCTTCATTCGGTACACTTCGTCGATGAGGATAAAGGAATAACGGTACATGAAGGAGGCGAGCATCGTGAATATTTTTGGGGAACCCAGCTTTTCCATGCCTTTGATCAGTTGGGGAAAGGTGGTCGTGGAGGAGAGTAAGATAATAGAAAAAACCCCCAGGCATGATTTAATGACCACATTCCACAGAACCCAGAGACCGCTCCGGGAAATGGAGAGGCTTCCGAGTCCCAGATTGTATCCTCCTCCCACCCCATCTTTCTTCATGAAAGGAATAGATATTGCTACGATAAGGAGAAAAGGGAGGACAACCAGGACCTTCCTGAGCAGATGAACCAGGGGAAGCCGTGCGAAGAGGGCAATGCCGATGAGGGCGATGGCCAGGAGGCCGAAGAGGAAGAAAGAAGTAGGTGGGGAGCTGACGCCGATCAAAATGAAAGTGAAGAAGACGATGATCTTGGCCCTCGCATCCAGATGATGAATCGGGCTCTCTGTATGGCTGTGGTGATCTAAAAAAGAATGCTTCATCAGCCTGCCTTTCTGTCTAATCCAAACCGCTTTGCAAAATTGAGACCGAGGATCTTTTCCCGATCCTGTTTTGAGAGGCTCGATGCTTCCAATTCCTTAAAATATCGCCGGGGCGAGATCAGCGGAAAGTCTGTCCCGAAAAAGATCTTCTCCGCCCCTACCATGTCTCTGGCAACCGCATAAATCCTTTCCGAATAGAGAAAAGGTGAAGCCGCCGTATCATAGTAGACATTGGCCATCGTCTTCGCCACCTCCGGCATCAACTCGTAGAAAGGAAGGCCGCCCCCCCAGTGCGCCAGGATGATGGGAAGTTTTGGAAAAGAAAGGATGAGTTCATAAAATCGCTCGAGGGGTGTCCTTCCCTTCCCGGGGTAGGAATGGCCGATCGTCTCATTGGTATGGAGAAGAAGAGGAACGCCCTGCTTCTCCATTTGGGTAAGGATCGGTTTCATGGAATGAACATCCCGGGAAGTCATTTCATCGTGGTAGAAGGCGATCTCCCCTACCCCCTTTGCCCCGCCGTTCAGGGCCCGGTCTAATTCTCTCCCTGACCAACCCGGATTTGAAAAGAGAAGGGAAACAAAGACAATCAACCGATTCGGATACCGTGAGGCCGATGCCATCAGGTATTGATTCTGAATGGAACAGAGATCAGGTTGGCTCCAGGGAAACCCACAAATGACGGACCGGTCGATGCCCGATTCGTCCATCGAGGCGATCAAATCCTCCACCCCGACCATCTTGGATCTTGAATCCCTATAAATGGATGAAAACCCGTTATCCTTTTTACAGAAGGCCTCCCGATCCTTTCTTACTTCCTCGGGAAAGATATGAGTGTGGCAGTCGATGATCATGCTTCACCTTGAAGCATCCAATATGAAGTATACAATACAAAGTGGCTCAGATCTCTCTTACGCCTTCACGCAATCCAAAGACTTCGGCCTTAGGTGTCCTCCTTGGACCGTCAGTTCACGGTTTGCCTTTCGTAAACCCGTAATGGCCGACGCATTTCGCGAGATTCCAATACTCATTGGCACCCGGACAGAAAACCAGTGGAAGCGCTTTGGCGATATCGATTCGACCTTTCTCTTTTAGAACTTCTTCCTTGACATGGAGGGCAACGACTTCGCCCAAAAAGAGGTCGTGGCTTCCCAGAGGGACTATCTCTTTAACCTGACACTCCATCTGGACGGGGCATTCATCGATAAGGGGAGGTTTCACCTTTTGGCCAGGCACCTGCTTCCACCCCATGGATGAAAACTTGTCTGTCTCCCTACCGGAAAGCACGCCGCAGGCATCCACCTTTCTGACCATCTCTTCCGAGGGAAGATTAACGACAAACTCCTTGGATCGCTTCACACAGGCATGGGAGTATCGTCCCGGCCGAATGGAGATGCCGATCATGGGAGGCTCTGAGCTGACCACTCCCACCCAGGCCAGGGTGATGATGTTGGGCTTTCCCGCTTCATCGACACAGGTTACTAAAACGACCGGAGTGGGGAAAAGCAAGGTAGTAGGAGGTAAACTTTTTCGGCCCATCTCTTGTTCCTTTCTTACGCCGTCCACTCTTAAAGGAAAAAGCTGATATCCCCTTTCCCTTTTCGAATGACTCTGGGAGAATCATCGGTGAGGTCAATCATGCTGGAATGTTCTGCGACGATCATCCCTCCGTCGATGACGAGGTCTAACTGTTTTCCAAACCGCTCTTCAATCCCGGCAGGATCATTGTACAGTCCTTCGTCGGGTTTATAGACGCTGGTGCTGATGATCGGGTGCCCCAGCTCTTTGACGAGGGCTAAGCATATCTGGTTGTCGGGAATTCTTATCCCCACCGTGTTCTGTTTAGTCATGGCTATCTTCGGGACCAGCTTCGTCGCCTTCAACACGAAGGTATACGCACCTGGAAGCAGACGCTTCATCATTTTATAGGCATAGTTGGACACATAGGCATAGCGACTGATATCCTTCAAATCGGAGCAGATGAAGCTTAATAATTTCTTCCCCTCCAATTTCTTCAGTCGATGAATTCTCCGGATCGCCTCCGGGTTGAAAAGGTCGCATCCGATTCCATAGATGGTGTCTGTGGGATATCCAACTACACCGCCCTCCTTGAGGACTTCCACAACCCTCCGAATCAGTCTGGGTTGCGGATTTTTAGGGTTGATGGCGATGATCATACGCACTCTCCTTCGACGAAGCAAATAATCTTAGATCTCTTTCTCCGATTCCATCACCCGGACTCCCCTGAGAAAACGTTGGCTGAAGTAAGGGGTATTCAGATAGTCTACCCTCACCTCTCGGCCATGAACGGAGGCGTGAATAAATTGATCGTCACCCACGTAGATCCCCACATGAGCCCTATTTCCGGCCCGTCTGAAGAAGACCAGATCCCCTTCCTCCAGTTGGTCCTTCTCAACTCTTTTCCCCGTG
>DBZJ01000234.1:843-8317 GCA_002311635.1 Syntrophaceae bacterium UBA1163 | reverse complement strand
ACGTAAACTGCTCCCGGGCAGTTCTCGGAAGTTCGATATTAAAAACCTCGTAAATCTTTTTTACCAGGGCAGAACAATCGATTCCCTTTAATGTGGAGCCACCTAATTTGTACGGCACCCCCAAGAATGCCTTCGCAACCCTTACCAGAAGGCCTCTCTCCTTTGGGTTGTTCCATTTTCCAAGAGAGGCGGAGGTGGCTGGTTCGCTTTCTGATGGTTCATCCCCATCCCTCAATTCTTCCGTCTCATTATCATCCGGCTGACTCGCCTCTCTTGGAAGAAGAAGGATTTGACCAATCTTTAAGCCCGAAGTGTGGAGGCCGTTCCTCGTCATAATTTCCTTTGTCGAGAGACCCACTTTCTTTGAAATACTGTTAAGGGTATCTCCTTTCCGCACGACATAAGAATCCGTTTCTCCAAAAGTGCTTTTGACAGTCGCAGCTGAAAGTTTCTTGCTGGCCTGGTTTGAAGGTTTTCCCGCAACGTCTGCTGCTTTATTTCCTGCCCGGGATGGAATCGTCAGAACCTGTCTCGGCTTGACCGATTCTTCCTCCAAGGCATTCGCTTTTTTCAACGCCTCGACGCTAACACCCAATGATTTTGAAATCCCATAAAGCGTATCCCCCGGTTTGACCGTATATCTCTCCTCTGTCCATCCCTTCTGGTAAAAGCCGAACAGGAGCAACAAGAAGATCAATTCCATCCCAAGAATTTTCAATAGCCTGATCATAAGATCTCTCCTCTCTTTACAAAGGGCAATCTTCCCCTTTTGAAACGCCGGGGAATTGTCGAGAAGGATAAAACCATATTAGAAATGACGTGTGATTTTAAACTCCGTCATTTCGGAAAGGTATCTAATTCCGAATGCCGCTCATCCCCCTGTGGAAACAGGGCTTTCTAACGGGGGCAATTGGATAAATGACAGGTTCCATTTATACAAAACTTAAGGCCGGAAGTCAAACTCAATCCATCCCCGCTTTCCGCATGGGCACGGAACCGCTCGAGAGGACTAATCTTGAACGAGAAGGATGCGAACGATTATTCGACTCTCTTCATGGGTTGCAAGCGTTGCGGGTTCCTTCGCTTTTCCTTCAACGACTTCTTTCTTCACTTCTTGACGAGATCTCGCACTTCCTGTGGCAGGTTTTCTCATGATCGTCCTATCTGCTTCGGTGGAAGAACTCAGCCTGGCCAGCTCTTTCTCAAACTGCGGGAATGAACCTGAAGGAAGAGAAGCAAGGCATTTATCCCCCTCTGTCGCGATAATCTCTCCTCCAAATTGTCTGGCCAGTTTATAAATCTCGGAGATCGCCTTTTCCCGATCGGAGATTTTCAGGACGATTTCTTGAGTGGGTTTCGAAGCCAAGGCTAACTTCTCCTGGGCATACGGTCCTTTCTCAATTTTCTCCGGTTCTTCTGAGGATGGAGCTTTCCCCCGGCCTGCCTCCTTTAGATCAAAAGCCTGGTATTTTGTGACCTCCCTGCTTGAAGAAGGCGCCTCTTCCTTTCTCGGAGCAGCCGTTTCGGCCTGCTCGACATCCTTTGGGCGGGCTGTTCGAGCAGCTATTTTCAAGTTCCCTCGCTCCCTCTTCACCCCAGTGGGGGCTGATACCTCCTCAGGCTTCTTCTCTAAAGAAAGAGGTGAAGAGGGTTGCCCGATCTCTTTGGGATGATACCCTCTCATCGGCATCATCTTGGTGAGATAGAGCACCAAGAAAATGACGGCCACCATGGCCGCTGCTTGAACCGGAAGTTTCAACGGGAGCGGGAGGCTTAACCATCTCTTCCCGGACTTCTCGGCTGAGATGATTTCTTTCCGCTCTTCCATTTTCTTATAAAGTCCGGGGAGAAATCCATCCGGCACCTCCACATCTCCCACAGAGTGAAGCCATTGCATCGTTTTCTCGAATTGCTTAAATTCCTTCTGGCACTCCGGACACGAAGAGAGATGTTCTTTGATGATTTTCTCGTCAAAGGGCGATAATTCCTTCTCCCACAGCGGGGAAAATCGATCCCGCACTTTTTCACAGTCCATAGGCTCTTCTTCTCCTGCTAATGGGCGAACTTTTCCAATACCTGCTTTAGATCCATCCTTGCCCTGTGGAGTTTCGATTTGATCGTCCCCTCAGGAAGGCCGAGCAGTTCGCCCATCTCTTCGTATGAAAACCCTTGAAGGTCTCTCAACACGAGTAGTTCCCTCTGGTCTTCTTTCAGCTTCTGAAGTCCTCTCTGAACAAGCTCCTGGATCATCTTCTTTTCGTAGAGCGTCTCAGGATTATCAGAAGGGTCATAAATGGCCCTCGGCACGTCTCCGTCTTCCGTCTCGGCTGGGTCATCCAACGAATCGGAGTTGAAATAGTGCCGTCGCTTCAGATATTTCCAGCGATTCCGGCAATGGTTCAGGGTGATCTGAGTGAGCCAGGAATCGAATTTGATCTCCTCCCTCAAATCCTTGATCGAGTTGAATACGGAGACAAACACCTCCTGGGCCACGTCCTTTGCCTCCTCTGAATTGCCCAACATCCGGTAAGCGATATTGAATACCTTCTTCTGCGACTGAAGAACCATTTCTGCAAAGGCCCTTGGGTCACCCGCCTTGCAACTCTCGATCACCTCTCTTTGAATCCTGGGAGAAGTCTTCATCGAAAACCCATTCTTCCCCTGATGCTATAGACAACGCAAGGCCAGCCTTTGTTCCGTTTTTTCTCCTCCCGTCGCCACAGGTAAGGTGTGAAAGGATAGGGAGGGCTGATCCGACGTGAAACAAATTTTTAAAAATATCGCCAAAAAAAGGAAGGGTTGTCAAGTTTAAAAAAATTATTTGATTTTTCTTAAGCTCCTATCTATAATTTGAAGTGGTAAAATGAGTTGCTAGACTTTAGCGAGAAGGAGGTGATGGGAAGATGAAAAGAGCGATAGCGGCGGTCCTGTCATTGCTCATGATCGGCCTATTGGCTTCGGCCCTCATAGGATGCGGCGCAGACATCAAGGCGGAGAATGAGAGACTGAAAACGGAAAACGCCACCCTCACAGCGGACAACGACAGGCTGAAGCTCGAAGTACAAAAATTGAAGGAAGATATTCAGAAGGCCGCTGGAAAGGATGCGACCATCGCTTCCCTGACAGCCGAGAATGAAGCCTTGAAAAAACAGGTGGAAGACTTAAATGCCAAACTGACCAAGAAGAAAAGGTAGTCACACGACGGTAAGATCACAAGAAAGGGAAGACTCTGTCGAGAGAGTTTTCCCTTTTTATTCTTTCTCCCTATGAATGCCCACACGTATCCCCAGCATAGAGAAAAAAAAGGATTGGTTTTCTACGTCATCTACACCTTTATTCTCTGCACCCTTTTATTCCTCATTTCCGGAGCTGTGCTCTTCTTCTATTACTCCCATCACCTCCCTGATTTTACGCCGCTAAAAGAACGACGCCTGAATGCTTATTCCGTCGTTTATTCGGAGGAAGATGAGGTGGTTGGAAAATTCTTGATGGACAACCGGATCCCCGTTTCCTATGAACAGGTTCCCAAGCTACTGGTAAAAGCTTTCACCGCCGCAGAGGATGCGGAATTTTTCCAGCATAAAGGCGTTGATTATAAGGGCATACTCCGCGCCATGTTCAAGAACCTTCTGGCCGGACGGATCGTCCAGGGAGGGAGCACGATCACCCAGCAGGTGACCAAGACTTTTTTCCTCACGCCCAAGAGAAGTCTGCACCGAAAGTTAAGGGAGGTTGCCTACGCCTTCGGTCTGGAGAGGGATTTGACCAAAGAGGAGATCCTCACCCTTTATCTCAACAATATTTATTTGGGAAACGGAGCCTACGGTGTGGAGGCCGCCTCCGAGAGTTACTTCAACAAGCGGATCGACCAACTCCAACTGGCGGAGATGGCCATGATGGCCGGCCTAGCCAAGGCCCCCAGCCGTTATTCGCCCGTCACGAATTTTAGAAGGGCCAGGGACCGTCAGGCCTACGTTCTCACCCGCATGACCGAGTTAGGCATGATCTCCCAGGACCAGAGAGAAAAAGCTCTGCGGACCCCTCTTAAAATTCAGTCGCGAGAAAGCGCCTATTTCAGCAAAGCCCCCTACTTCACGGAATTCATCCGGCAGCAGGTGGAGAGGAAATATGGAAAGGAAAAACTCTACCAGCAAGGGTTGAGGATTTACACCACCCTCGATCTCCCCCTTCAGAGAGCGGCTCAACGATCTGTGGAAGCAGGGTTAAGAGAACTGGACAAGAGAGAGGGATTCCGAGGCCCTCTCCGCACGCTTCCGCCAAAGGAGGTAAAGGAGCTTCTTCACAAAAAGAAAGAATCCTCGCGGCCCCTGCCCTCCAACGAGGTCTTTGAAGGGGTGATTCTCTTTAAAGATGAGTCGAACAAGCTTTTCACGATCTGGGTGGAAGACCGAAAGGGGATTCTGCCTTTCTCCGAAATGTCCTGGGCCCTCACCCTCAAGCCCACACCGAGCTACAAACCGCAAAAAGTGAAAACCGCCGCAGATCTTCTCAACCCGGGCGATGTGGTTTATGTCCGTGTCAAAGAATCTCCTAAGAAAGATCAGCCCCCGCTGTTCACCCTGGAACAAGATCCTCTCGTCCAGGGCGCCTTGCTCTGCCTCGACCCCAAAACCGGGTATGTCCGGGCCATGGTCGGAGGCCGTGATTTCAGCGAGAGTCAATTTAACCGGGCGATCTCTTCTCGAAGGCAACCCGGTTCGGCCTTCAAGCCGATCATCTATGCTGCGGCTTTGGAGAAAGGCTATACCCCTTCCACCATTCTCATGGATTCTCCGGTGGAGTACTCCGATCCCGATGGAGAAGGCTATTGGGCACCAAAGAATTATGACCAGGAGTATATGGGACCCATCACTTTCCGGAATGCCTTGGCCTATTCCAGAAATGTCGTCACGGTCAAAATCCTTGAAGACATCGGGGTGGGTTACGCGCTTAAATTCATCAAGAGGCTGGGGATCGAATCTCCCATCAAAAGGGATCTCTCCATCGCTCTCGGAACGTCCGGCGTCTCCATGCCCGAGCTGACCTCCGCCTTTGCCGTCTTTGCAAACGGAGGGGAGCGGGTCAAACCTATCTTCCTTAAAAAGATCGTCACTATGGAGGGCGAGGTCCTTGAGGAGAAGACCCCTTATATTGAGATGGAAGAGAAAGAGGAAGAAGAGGAACTATCCCAAACGCCTCCTCCCTTTTTAAACGAACGGGTGATCTCCCCGCAAAATGCTTTTATCATGACCCATCTCCTGGAGGGAGTCGTCCAGCACGGCACAGGACAGAGGGCAAAAGCTCTCGGAAGACCGGTCGCCGGAAAAACCGGAACCTCGAGCGACTATTCCGATGCATGGTTCGTGGGATACACCCCTTCTCTTCTTGCAGGGGTTTGGGTAGGTTTCGATGACAGGACTTCTTTGGGGAAAAATGAGACCGGGGCTCGGGCAGCCCTCCCCATTTGGATTTCTTTTATGGATCAGGCTTTGAGAAATACTCCGGTGCAAACCGCCAAGCCCCCCAAAGGGATAACGCTTATCAGGGTCAATCTCGAAACAGGACTGCCCAGCAACGGTGATTCCCCTGATACGATCGTAGAAGCATTTATCGATAGCTCGATCCCCTGGAAGAAAGAGGGCCCCGAAGAAGAAACTTCTTCAGGGACTCCGCCCCCCGACAGGTCTCCTGACAATCCTGTCGCCCCACCATCTCATTAAGCGCTTAGCGCTTCCGCTACTAACGGTCAGAGGGAACATGAAAGACGACGAATTAAAGGACATATTGCGTAACTTTAAGGCAGTCGCTGTCGTAGGAATTTCTCCGAAAGAGGATCGTCCCAGCTATGTCGTGGCCTCCTACCTTAAATCCAAAGGGTATCGTATCATTCCGGTCCGGCCCGATGGAGACGAGATTCTGGGAGAAAAGGTATACCACAGCCTTTCAGAAATTCCAAAAGAGATCAAAGTGGAGGTGGTCGATATCTTTCGAAGATCGGAAGATGTACCGCCCATCGTAGAAGAGGCCATCCAGCGCGGCGCCAAAGCAATCTGGATGCAGGAAGGCGTGATTCACAAAGAGGCGGGCGAAAAAGCGGAGAAGGCTGGGTTAAAGGTGGTCATGGATCGCTGCATGAAAAAAGAACACCAGCGCCTCCTTTAATCATATTACCCCCGGGTCCGTCATTCCTGCGAAAGCAGGAATCCAGTCTTTTTAGTGGCTTCTGGACTCCGGCTTTCGCCGGAGTGACATCGTTTTGCGTTAATAAGCCAGTAGGTTCTTTATAGCCCTAACTTATGAAATGAATTTCCGAGACATGACATTAGGAGGGATTTTACGAATCATGCCCCTATCAATGCAACTGCGTTAAGCCTTACACCTAGGGACGCCCACCCTCCCCTCGCCCCATCGGGGAGAGGGCGGGGTGAGGGGGGACAGGACTAAAATGCCCTCAGCATACACACGCGACTTTGTTGTTTCAAAAGACACCCTCGACGAGAATGGTCATGCCAACAACGTGGCTTACGTTCAGTGGATGCAGGATATTGCCGTCCGTCATTCAAACGATTCAGGATGTACGCAAGCGACACAGGCAGCCGGAGCCATATGGGTCGTCCGCTCCCATCAGATTGAATATCTTCGTCCGGCCTTCCTCGGAGATATTGTTTCCGCTTTTACTTGGGTCGTCAATTTTCGCAGGGCGATATCGTTGCGGAGATACAAATTCGTCAGACAGGAGGACAACAGCGTTCTTGCAAGAGGCGAAACCGATTGGGTCTTTCTGAATGCCAAGACCCGACATCCCATCATAATACCACCCGAGGTACGAAAAACCTTCCAACTCGTCCCCGAAGATCAAGAACCATAATGTCTCCGCCGAGCTGAAGCTCCTTGGGCCTTCTGCTCGAGCGGCGATCCGCTGGATGGCGTTGGCCAAATCAGTCATGCTTTTTTGCGCGAGACACTATCGTAGTGCGTTATAAATCTCTTTACTTTGATTGTCATTCCGGGCTTGACCCGGAATCCAGTCTTTTAGCCCCTCTGGATTCCTGCTGGAGTTCACCCCGTACTTGATACGGGGCAGGAATGACCGCTTTGATGCCACACTACACACTATATGTGAAGAAGCGTTAAACGCACTACACTGGCGTCCTCAGCAGAATTTGAAAATCCAATGATCATCCCTTACGATAACCGACCGCTAAAAAAGCGGGATATTCTTCGGTGCCTCTGTAAAAGAGAATAACGTCGCAACTGCTTCGGTAAAGTAAAAGGTCACAAAGGTCTCATCGTCCGCCCCTTTGGGATAAATCCTCAGAAGATTGGGGGACTCTTCGAAGGCCTGAGCTTTTGCCTCACGGGTTTCATCAAATGCAATTCTGCCTCTTATCCTCAGCCACACATTATTCCCCATATCCGAAATCTCAATGTCCGGATTCTTCTTTAACTGCTTATACACATCCTTGGTTTTATT
>DBZJ01000234.1:0-701 GCA_002311635.1 Syntrophaceae bacterium UBA1163 | reverse complement strand
ACAGTGGCAATGTGAAAAACAGGGCTGGCTTTTATAAACTCAAGAGCAGTATTCATGTGAACCTCCTAAAAAGAATTTTGTTTGCCATATCTTAACTCGTATTAAACATGATATTCAAATATACAGCGCTCGAATTCACCGGGCGCCGTTGGCTCCAGCGCGGTGTTAGGCATCATTGCTACCATGTGGCTTCTCACCAATTTCTATGACCTCGACGCTCAACAAATCTTTCCATTTCTCCAGCCATGCTCTAAATAAAGAGAAATCTGCTGTTTCCATCAACTGAAAACATCGGTCACCATCTTTTTCAAGCCAGCTATCCAAATACACCAACCCTTGCGGCAGCATCCTGCCCTTCGCGTGAAACCTCTCGTAGACCTTCTCTTTGCACCCCGGAAAAAAGGTTTCGATGACCATGTATTGTTTCATATTTTCCCGGTCAATGACGCTTAATGATTTAGGTCAGCAGTGGCTGTAAGGCACCTGTTGGAGTGACTCGTGATGCGATAACTTTATTCCACCCTGCAAAAAACTTCATTAAAAGTAAATCGCTCAAGATGGAGATAATAACAATCGTCAGCTAGGGTGATTCGCCTCGTAGTAACTCCCCCAAGAAGTTCGGGGGCGTGATACTTAATTTCAAGCAAATTACCCTCCCTTCTGGTAATTTCATACTTCATATTAATACAAACGTCCTAAAT
>DBZJ01000139.1 GCA_002311635.1 Syntrophaceae bacterium UBA1163 | reverse complement strand
TAAGAAGCCCGTCATCTGCCGTGTAAATGGGATGAGGGTGGCAGGCGGCCAGGAGATTGGAATGGCCTGCGACCTGGCGATCTCTTCGGACCTGGCCATCTACGGACAGGCGGGTCCCCGGCATGGCTCTGCTCCGGATGGCGGCTCTTCCGACTTTCTGCCGTGGTTCCTGGGGATGGAAGACGCCATGTGGAACTGCGTGAGCTGCGAGATGTGGAGCGCTTACAAGATGAAGATGAAGACCCTCATCTCCAAGTGCGTTCCCGTCCTTAAGGATGAGAAGGGGAATTGGGTGCGCAACCCGCAGGTCATCACCGATAAGTATGTTGAGAATGGTGAGATTGTCTACGGAGAATTTAAGACGGGTGAAGAATTCAAAAAGGCAAGAGAGTGGGTGAACAACAAACTGAAAAACAACGATTATGACTTCTCGCTGCTCGACGCCGAGGTGGATAAGATCGTTTGGACGTTCACCAATCTGTTTCCAGGCTGCCTGATTAAGTCGATTGATTCGGTCCGGGCCAAAAAGAAATTTTTCTGGGACTACTCGAAAAACTACAACAGGCACTGGCTGGCGGCCAATATGATGGGCGAGGCGTTCCTCGGCTTCGGGGCCTTCAATACCAAAAAGATCACCGGCCAGGATGTCATCAACTTCATCAAGTACCGTCAGAATATTGCGGAAAGCAAGATCCTGGATGAAAAATTCTTTGAGGAAGTGTTGGGAAAACCTCAAAAGTAGCAAGGAGGGTTGATGACGCAGGTACCCTTTGGGCAAAAAATAATCTCTGGCCCAAAGGGTACCTTTTTAGGGATTTGTCTTTGGCAAATCTACTGTTGGGGCATCACCATTCACGTTCACGAGTCATGGTAAAGGGAGGTGATTCCAATGGCATATAAACATATTCAGACAGAGCTCAAAGAGGGGGTAGCTACGCTTACGCTGAACCGGCCTCCCCTCAATGTCCTCGATATCGAGATGATGGAGGAGATCAATACCTACTTTGAGGGACTCTTGAAGGAAAAAGGCCTGAAACTCCTGGTCATTCAGGCCGTGGGGAAGGCATTTTCGGCCGGCGTGGACGTCGGAGAACATCTGGGCGATTTGGTTTATAAGATGATCGAGGTCTTCCATAGAATGTTTCGCCTGATGGATGCTCTGAAGGTCCCTTCGATTTCAGTCGTGAACGGCTCAGCTCTCGGGGGAGGATGCGAATTAGCTGTTTATTGCGATATGGTGATGGCAACGGAGAGGGCAAAGTTCGGACAGCCTGAGATCCAGGTCGGAGTCTTCCCGCCCATTGCCGCATTGGCCTTCCCGAGAATGATGGGACGGAAGAAGGCGCTGGAACTGATTCTGTCTGGAGACGTCATTAAGGCTCAGGAGGCATTGGCCTTGGGGATGATCAATAAGATCGTTCCCGAAGCCTCCCTCGCGGAAGAAGTGGACCGATTTGTAGAGAAGTTTAAGAAGTTGAGTGGGATTGTTCTGAAATTGACGAAGGAGGCAACACTTGCCGGTCTGAATGACGACCCTGAAAGGGGACTCCAAACCATTGAGAAGATCTACTTGGATCGTTTGATGAAAACCAGCGATGCCATTGAAGGACTGAAAGCCTTCTTAGATAAGCGAAAACCCGCCTGGAAAGACAGTTGATATCGAGAGGAGGTCTCCCTATGGCCTCCCCTCTTTTTCCTCATCCCCTCCTGCCAACGCACTCTTTAACACTTCGTAAAGTTTCAAAAAAACTGGGGCGGGGCAAGAATAACACGTAGAATAACAAATAGATTGACGACCACCAGCCCATCTGTTAGAATTTTTTCTATTTCAGTCACCCAAGGAATATCCTAACTTCTCTTAGTAAAAAGATGAGACTCAAGGACAAGAAGGCGATTGTTACCGGGGCAGGGCAAGGAATCGGTCGGAGCATTGCATTGAAGATGGCCCAGGAAGGAGCGGATGTGGTTATTGCCGAGAGGAATGCGGATACCGGTGCTCAAACGGCGGGAGAGGTTGAGGCTCTGGGCAGAAAAGCCATGTCCATTGCTCTGGATGTAGCAGATCAAAAAGCGGTTCAGACCATGGTGAGTCAGGTATTGGGCGCCTGGAATAGAATCGATATCTTGGTCAACAATGCTGGGTTTGACCGGGGAGCGACGCTTCTAAAGGTGAAAGAGGAAGATTGGGATGCGGTATTGAGCGTCCACCTGAAAGGAACCCTGAACTGCATTCTGGCCGTTGCTCCTCATATGATCGAGAACCGCTATGGCAAGATCGTAAATATCTCTTCCATTTACGGAAAAAGCGGGGGGATAGCGGCGATCAGTTACAGCGCTGCGAAAGCAGGGATCTTGGGTCTGACCAAAAGCGTTGCCAGAGAGCTCGGACGTTATCAGATCAATGTCAACGTGGTCGTGCCAGGATTGACTTTGACCCCCACCATTGCCAAAATGCCGGAGAAATACAAAAATAGGATTCTCGATCATACTCCTTTGGGACGGATTGGACAACCCGAGGAAGTTGCCAATGTTGTGGCTTTCCTGGCATCAGATGAGGCGAGTTTTATGACCGGAGCTACGGTGGATGTTTCCGGCGGATCGAATATGTAGAACGTTGAGGAGAGTGGACCGATGAGCGATATCGCAGAGCGGAGAGAAAGTTGGAGAACAAAGGCCAGAGAGGTCGCTAAAAATGTGGTTGCCCCGCGGGCGGCAGAGATTGATACCGAGGGCGAATTTGCCTGGGATCTTGCCGAGGCGTATTCCAAACATGGCTTTTTAAGCCTCCTCATTCCCAAAGAGTATGGGGGAATGGATGCGGACGTTACTTCTTTCTGCCTGGTCGCCGAAGAGATCGCCAATGTCTGCGCCTCTTCTTCCCTCCTCGTAATCGTTCAGGCCGTAGGGACCATGCCCGTAGTTTTGGGAGGAACAAGTGGACTGAAGGAGAGGGTGTTACCGCGATTGGCCAAGGAGAAAGGTCTGATCTGTTTTTGTCTCACCGAGCCGGACTCCGGTTCGGATGCCGCCTCGGTCCATACTAAAGCCGTATTACAGGGCGACCATTATGTCATCAACGGCCGGAAATGTTTCATCACAAACGGCGGCGTGGCTGATTTCTATACCGTCTTTGCCACGACGAATCCTGACAAGAGAATAGAAGGAATCACAGGCTTTGTGGTGGAAAAGGGGACTCCCGGGCTTTCCGTAGGGAAAACGGAAGAGAAGATGGGCATTCGAGGCTCCAATACCACGGAAGTCATTTTGGAAGATGTCAAGGTTCCCGTGGCCCAAAGGCTTGGAGATGAAGGAGCGGGCTGGTGGCTGATGATGAGAACGCTCAATCGATCGAGACCGGCCATCGGCGCACAGGCAGTGGGCCTGGCGCAAGGTGCTTTAGATTATCTGATCCAGTTTGCCAAGGGAAAAGGCTTGGGAGAAGGGAAGGGAGATAGTCTGGGAGTTCGATTCAAGTTGGCTGATATGGCGGTCGAGGTTGAGGCAGCACGAGCTCTGGTTTATAAGGCCGCGGAGATGATGGATGAAAAGGTGAAGGGGACTCCGGTTCAGATGTTCTCCGCCATGTCGAAGTATTTCGCCTCCGATGTGGCCATGAAGGTGACGACGGAAGCTGTCCAGATTCTGCAGTGGCAGGGTCTCACCAAAAAGCATCCTCTTGAGCGAATGATGAGAGATGCGAAGGTGATCCAGATTTTTGAAGGAACCAATCAGATCCAAAGAATGGTAGTGGCCCATACGCTCTTAAAATCGAAATAAACAAATTGTAATTCCCTCTCGGTAGGGATGAGGTAACGATGCCTGTTGCTGTCCACATTCACAAAACGCATCGTCAATTCACCAACGGCTTGGAGGTGGTGGCAGTAGAGGGGAGAACAGTAGGTGAATGTTTGAGTCAACTCATTAGGCAGTTTCCAGAGATGGGGAAAGTCCTGTTTGCCACAAAAGATAAACTGCAAAACAATGTTGAAATTTTTATAAATGATGCCACTGCGTATCCGAATGAACTCGTCAAACCCGTCAAGGAGGGTGACGAAATCCATCTCGTTGTGATGCTTGCCGGAGGATGAAGGGCATCACATTTCTCGTTCTAAGGCTGCGGCTTCTCTCCGCGCCACAGAGATTTTCTCGGCGGCAGCCTTTTTCTTCAAGATGCTCACCCGGTTGGCCTCCACATAATCCACGGCTTTCATGTCACAGAAACGGACGCACTGCGGGTCTCCGTCGCAGAGATCGCACTTAAAATTCTTTCTGTCAATGGCGCTGAAATTCATCGCACCAAAGGGACAGACCGCCACACAGGAACGGCAGCCGATACAGATATCGTGGTTCACCATGACCCGGCTGAGTTTCTCATCCCGGGAGATGGCCTTCACGGGGCAAACCATCATACAGGGGGCGTCCTGACACTGCTGGCAGGACATCGGAATATAAAGGCCTTCTGACTCCCATTTCATAATTTTTATGCGGCTCCGATCGGCATTGGATACGCCGTCATGGAAAACGGAGCAAACGAGCTCACAAAGCCTGCAGCCAGTGCATTTCTCGGGGGTGATTGCAAGAACTTTACCCATGGGTTCCATTCACTCTCTCTCCTTTCGGGTGGATAAACAAATGATCCGAATAAAAACGAGTATGGCGAATCCTTGTTGAATTCGATCCGTTCGGTATCATTCGTTAAAATTGGTTTTGTATCACACCAAGTGCGCTGGCTCGTTTTCCAGGCTAAGCCTCTTGAGCGTTTCGGGCTTCGGAATACCGTTCTTATCAAGGCCCTTGTATTCATACAACTCATCGACCATCTTTTTGAATTTCTCACGGTCGATGACTCTGCCGACGACATCGGGTGCTCCACGGCGGCAGGGCTCGTCAAAATAACGGTGATTGAGCATATCTCCTTTCTTGAGGTCTTCTCTCTGCAACCCTTCTCGGAGGTTAAACAGCCGCTCGATCATGTTGCATCGCTCCGCAATGTCCCAAATCTCTCGGGGGGTAAATTCCAGCCCCGTATTGTACCGAAGCACTTTCGTCCAATCTTCAAAATTGGGAAGTGTGGCACCCAGGAAGACGGTGTGATACTTACAGATACCGAGGCAGTCCACGGCCATATAACAGTTCTCATGCCAGAAGACCTGCCACGGCTTGCCAATGTACTCCGTATGTTCCGAGCTTAACGGTCCATCGTAGGGTACCGGGTTACTGTAGATCTTTCTCATCACTTCTACGGGTAAATGGTACAGGTCAATCGCGGGGCGGCTTCTCAAATGGTCTGAGCCGCGGGAAGCGGTCGCAATGTTTAGGGCCAAAGCGGGCGTTGCTCGCTCATCGGAGTGAAGATTGCTTACCCCTTTCACCTGGATCAAGTAATCAAACGAATTTTTTCCGATCATTTCAGAGGCGATGATCCCGCCTTCGGCCAAGGCATTTCCCAGCCATCCCTCTCTGAAAGCAATGCGTCTTGTCATCTCAAGGAGCGCCTCATCATTGCTAAAGGTTAGCTCCAGGCCGTCGGTCTCTTTCTTGGTCAAGATTCCAAGTTCATAGAGCTCCATCGCCCAGGAGATCAGACTTCCGGTCTCGAGGTTATCCATTCCCCACTGATCCACCAAGTGATTGCCGGTCAGCAGAGTTTCAATGCTCCGGCAATCCGGCTCTCCGCAAAAAGCGCCCTGGGAGGTATACTCCGGTCCCTCATCGTAGACTCCCGCATAAGGCCCGGTAGGAATCTTATACTTGGCCCGACAGTGGACTTGACAGCCGAAGCAGCCGGCCATGTGGTAGGGGCCCATCGTTTCCGCGCAGACCTCATCGAGGGCTTCCGGTTCAATTTCGTCGCAATAGAGTTCTTGGTTGTACTGAAAGTTTCTGCATCGGACGCCCCCCCAGGAATTGGTGGCTCCCCAGATAAAGGGGGTACCGAGGGCTCCCTGAGTCTGGTTTACCTTGGCGCTCGTGATCTGATCGATAAAGCGTTTGTTGTAGTCGAGGGCTTCCTTCGGGTAGGCGATCTTGATATCCATGGTGCCGCGGGCGGCAATGGCCTTCAAATTCTTTGAGCCCATGACCGCTCCCATTCCGGTCCTGCCGCCGGAATTTTTGATCCCGGTCATGACGTTGGCAATCCGGACTTTATTTTCACCGGCTTGGCCGATGACCAAACTTTTAATGTCCTCATCCGCCAATTCTTCGCGGATGGCCCATTGGGTCTCGGTGGTGGTCTTGCCCCAAAGCCCGCGAGCATCGCGGATTTCGATTTTGCCGTTGTGAATCCATAGGTAGACCGGCTTTTCCGCCTTCCCCTTGATCACAAGATGATGAAAGCCTGCCCAGGCCAACTCGGGAGCAAAGAAGCCTCCCATATTACAACTTCCCAGCAGGCCTCCAAGCGGGGATTTGGCCATGACATGAGTTCTGGCAGTTGCCGAAGCCAAGGTGGCAGTCAAAATTCCGCCGCTCACCATGAGCGTATTGTCAGGCCCAAGGGGATCGCATCCCTTCTTTGTGTGATTATAAAGTAGGTAGGCATCCAGTCCTCGGCCTCCCAGGAATTTTCGCCGCACGTCGATCGGTATAGGCCTGATTTCTATTTTGCCAGTGGAGAGATCAATGTACGCTATCTTCCTATTTAGGGCCATCTTTCCTTTCCTCCTTCATTTTTCTCTCGAACGCCTCCTCCGCTAATCTTTGGTTTACATCCCACACGGGACCTCTGATGCGAGGAAAACCACTTTTGATCCACGCCACTCGATATTCCATGCCACAAGCGGGGCATTTCACTTGGTTTACTCCGGCTTGGGGCTGAAGTCTTCCCATGCAGCTGGGGTTATGGCACCTAACCTGCCCGTAGCTGCGGGTCTTACGCAGGCTCTCAGCTGTCGAAAGTCCTTCCTTCTGATCAACCATAAGAACCTCCTTTCTTGAAGACAAAAAACGAAAACGGATTCAAACCCCAACCTTAGGATTCGTGTTCACGATAGTGAACTGGCAAGGTATGCCGAGATGCGAACAGTTAATAAACTAATAAGCCACATTTATTTCTTTGTCAAGGGTAAATTTACATTATAAGATGTTGATATCGTTGTGAGATCTTTCCGTCCGCCCACTTGGCTTAATGGTCTCTTGAAAGGGTAATTATTTTCAGCCAGAGGTAATATTTAGTAAGAATTGGTTTATTCTCCATGCGTCTACACCTCCGTTTCAAGGCCGTTCACAATGGTGAACCGCCACACATGTGAGAAAAGTCCATCTGCGGAAATCCGGTCCAAGATTCGGCCCCTCGTCATGTCAGTAAAGGAGGTAGCTCGTGGACCTATTTTTTCGGGATAACCTCGAAGGAATCTAACATCTGCTTCATATCGTCGCGGTCGTTTGCCCCTGGTTTCTCCAGGATGACGTAAAGAATAAAGATCTGGTAAGGTTCCGTGAAAGCATAAATCCATCCTTGCTCTCGCTTTACCCCGTTGATGGAAAAGGTGACATATTTCTTCGCCGCGTACTGGACACCCTTCAGGGAGATCGGTTCTGTGGGATCGGTCTCCACCTGAAGATCCTTTCCATAATCTTCCTTGAATTCGGAAATCGTCCCTTCTGTCATCATACCTGTGAGTACCTCGATCATCGCCTGGCTGAACTTTGCATGCCTACCGGCCGGTTGGAAATCAATCTGAAAGTTCGAGTGAGTTAAAGGGTTGAAGAGGAAGAGCTGCGACGATTTCAATCCATCTCTTACATAGCCCAGTTCCTCCATAAAATCTGGAATCTCAGTGGTTATTTTCCAATGGGGAGGAGCTGAGATTTTAAATGGATACCTGATGCCAACAAATTGATTTCCTGCTATCTTGCCCACGGGAAGACTGCGATCAACCTTGACCTCCTCACGAACAGGTGATTTATCGCATCCCATCATTAGAACGAAAATTACAATAATCAGTAACCCTTTCCTCTTGACCATATTTCGCCTCCAGGTGCTAAGGGAAATGTCCCAAAAGTTTAACACTCTCCCCTGAACTTCCGCAAATGGCCCCGAATTGTTCCATTTGCGAAATATCATTTGACCTCCATATTTGGTTATTGTATTTTACGGAATAAACATCGCATTGGAAAGAAGCCGGGAACCTCGTACCAATAAACGTTATTGCAATGCGATGACATTGCCCGTGCCAAGTAGCGAGATGAAAATCTGGAATCGTGTGTGCGTTCGGCTAAAAAATCGTGAAAATCTTATGTTGCTTATCCTTATTTTGGCTCACTTAATTCCCATCTGGGTATTCCACTCCTTCCCCTCGCAAGACGGACCCACCCACATTGAAAACGCCAATATTCTTTTCGATTACTTCAATCCTGATCGGTCTATTCTCCGGGATTACTATATCCTCAATACGCGTCTCGAACCCACTTGGCTCGGACATCTTGTCTTGGCGGGTTTGATGTATATCGTGCCAACTTTCATCGCAGAGAAGATCTTCCTAAGCGGTTATATCATCTTCTTACCCCTGTCAATTCGTTATGCGCTGAGAGGGATTCGTCCCGACTCGGGATTCCTTACTTTCCTGATGTTCCCGTTTATTTATAATTACCCATTGCATATGGGTTTCTACTCTTTCTCTTATAGCCTGCCAGTCTTCTTTTTCTTGGTGGGCTATTGGATGAGGAACCATGGCCAGCTTACACTGCGAAAGACGATAAAGCTCGCTTTGCTTTCGTTATTGCTTTATTTCTGTCATATTGTTTCGCTTGTGATGGCCTATATGGGTATTGCTCTCTTGACGGTTTGGCTTATTTTGTTCGACCTGATACGGGATAAACGTGAGTCGCGATTCGACTTCCAAGTGCTCCGGAAAGCATTCGACAGACGAGTCGTACCCCTCATTTTGGCATTTTTACCGACAGTCATCGTAGTTGTGATGTTCCTTTCCTGGCAGGGAGTAGAATCTCCAGAGATAGGGATAAGGAGGTCTTTTTATTGGATGCTCAAGGACCTGATGCAAATGGAATCACTGGTATCATTTCAGAGAGAGGAGTCTTTCTGCTCTATAGGGCTGGGAATTCTTTTTGCGGGTCTCTTCTTGTACCTTGCGGTGTCAAAGATAAAGCAGAGACGGCTGGACGGTTGGGATGGTCTTCTCGCCGTCGTTCTTGGGTATGCCCTGATTTACTTTTTAGCCCCTAATGCTATGTCAGAGGGTTCTTTCATTACCGACCGGCTTAACCTCTATCCTTTTTTTGGATTCGTTCTCTGGTTCGGAGTCCAGCCTTATCTGAAAGCCGTGAAGCGGGGAATCCTGCTCGTTGCGATTGTTATTACGGCGGCCTCATTAGGGCTGCACACATTGAAATACTCCGAGCTTAATAATTATCTGGCAGAATATCTCTCGGGAATGCATTTGATTGAGCCCAATAAAACCCTTTTGCCTCTGGTGTTCGATTCCCAGGGCCACGGACCCGATGGAAGGGTTCTCTCACTGAAGGTCCGGCCTTTCCTCCATGTCTCTGGTTACATCGCCGCCCAGAGGCATGTCGTAGAATTTACGAATTACGAAGCGGGGGCCTACAGATATTTTCCGGTTCTCTTCCGATCAAGTCTTAATCCCTACGATCATATCGGGATTAAGGACAGATCCATCGTGTGGGAACCGCCTCAAGTCGATTTCCTCACATACGCGGGACGCACCGGGGGACAAGTTGATTATGTTCTTGTTTGGGGTATTCAAGAGCGTCAGAGAAATCTTGAAGCCACGAAGTCGATATTCCAACAAATCAAGAAAGGCTATGACTTAATCTATACTTGCCCGAGAACAGGATTGATGCAGCTGTATAAACGAAAAAATTGAGGGAGGGGCCTCCCGTTTTGTGCGCCACCGTCTCATTGTCTTGTCATTGCGAGCGATCCCGTCTTAGCGGGAGAGCGTGCCTGCACGCCGGAGTGCTCTCCTTAGTAGAAACGCTTTGTGCAGATAAATGTTTCGGCACGCAGGCGTGGCAATCTCTCTTCGTGAATGCGAGATCGTTTCGTCATTTCATTCCTCGCAGAGACAATTTGACCCCCTGCTCTGCCCCTGCCTACCGCAGGCAGGCTCTCCTCGAAAAGGGGAGAGGGGTAGGTGGGGTTACCTTCCTCGTCTCATAGAGTCAATAAACCTGCTGGCAGACTCTCGCTTCCTGGCTATGGTTGTCTTGTCTGCATCCAAAAAAGAGATGGCCTTGACGTCACAGAATCGAACGCACTGCGGATCACCGTCACAGTGATCGCATTTCACAGTGACCCTTTCGCTGACATCGAAGAAAGGATGACCAAAGGGACAGGCGACGACACAGGTTCGACATCCGATGCACAGTTTTTTGTCGATGGTCACGCGGTTATTGTTTTCGGGTTCTCGGTGGCAGGCCTTTGTCGGGCATACCTCGACGCAATAGGCTTTTTCGCAGTGGTTGCAGGCCATGGGAAGATACAGCCCCACGTCCTCCCACTTGATCACCTTGATCCTGGAACGGCTTGGATTGCTTGCCCCCGTATGAAATACGGAACACACCATCTCGCACAAGCGGCAGCCAGTACACTTCTGTTGGTCAACGATCAATACTTTTTCGTCCATTCCAGATCTCCTTTTTCTTGATCAAAACGTGGCCCGTGAGCGTGCCTGCGCTGTATCCCGCGAGACGCGGGACTAGGTTTAGGGGCTGAAGCGCTACGCCTGCCTGCGCGAAGCCGCTCCAGCGGAGGCAGGGCGCGCAAGCGTGAATCGTCTAAGGGGCTAAGGACAAATTCGTTGGTTTTCCAGCTGCTAACTCCTTTGTTTTCTGGGCCGTCGCGTTATACTGAATTTCCATCAATCGATGCATAGGAATTTGATCCCTGATTCCGGCACGGAGGATGCCCAAACGGAGGAAAAAACCGCCGCAGAGGAGAAGGATGCCTGCGGCAAACATCAACACCGCATTTCCATGGAAGAGCGATGCGACATTTTCAAGAATAATGGGGAAGACGAAGCCCAGCAAGACAATTCCTCCCCAGAAGATCATTTTCATCTCACCAAATACGAGGAGACGAACCGAATCCTTTCCCTGTTCTGAGGCCCGATGCCTCCTGGAAAGGAAGAGATAAAGGACGATCGCTTCCACTACAACCAGAAACTGTTCCCCATGCATCAAGACCTTCAATGCTCCGGCGTCATGGGAGAAAAAACCGGTTCCCATGGTGGAAAGGATGATGGCCATTGATCCGGTGGAGAGTCCTGATACCAAGAAGAGAAGGGGGAGGAGACTGGTATTCCATAAGGGGATGGACTTTGTCGCCTTCAGGAGAATTCCGGTGTAGATGGCGGTGCCGAAAGCAAAGATGAAAGCGACGATCTCCGGAATCCGCCAGAGGACTGATTCCTGATGGAGCCATTCAAAAGGCAGAATAGATTTAGCAAGGAGAGCCAGACCGAGAACAATGAAGATGGAAAGGATGACGAATCCTCGTGCCACCCAGGAGGTTCTCGGGTTCAGGCAAGCATACATAAATCTCCATTTGATTCCCAGGTCTAAAATAAGAAAAGGGGTGCCGATGGCGACCATAACTGGTCCCCAAAGGATCGGGACGGCTGAAAGGTTCAGGGTAAGGCCGAAAAGATCGATGGAAGAGAGGATGGGTGGATCTAATTTGACATTGAACCAGCCGATCAGAGTGCCGATGATAAACGCACCGGCTCCCATCCCTGCCAGATAGAGGTAAACGGCGATCATCCCCTTCCACTCCTCTTGGGGCCTAAGATATCTTGAATTTCTTATCGGATGAGTATATCCTGCCCTCATACCTTCTACTCTGAAGCCTATTGTCCATCGGATGAAGGAGAAAAGAGTTCTTTGGAATGAACAGCCTCTTTTTGATTAATAATATCATATCCAAATATTTTGTCAATATTTTCTCCCCATTCCCAAGGCGTGCGATCATCACCTAATGTGTATGACCAGAAAATCCTGGTCCTTTGCCCACGATCCGTGACCATAAATGGTAGGCGCAGGCTTTAGCCTGCGTAAACGTGCAGCCTGAAGGCTGGGGCTGGTAGATTGGTTGATTACGGGTTATGGCTTGCAGGTTCATGTTGACAAAGGTGAACAGAATCTGGTACTGTTAGCGTGGTTCAACCTGGTGAACGCATGAGAAAAATAACTTATTCGGCTCCCTCGGTCAAAAAGGCTTTCAAGATTCTTTCCGCGGTTTCAGATGCTTCAAACGGTCTGGGCATCAGCGAGCTCTCCAAACAGCTCAAGATTGGGAAAAGCACGGTCCACGGCATCACCTCTGCCCTGGAGGAATTGGGAGTATTGGTTCGAGACCCGCTCCACAAGAAATATTCGGTCGGGTATACCCTTCTGGAACTCGGCAGGAGAGCGCATGGCAGGATGAAGCTGAGGGACGTGGCGAGAATTCCGATAGAAAGGTTGAGGGAAAAGGTCGGGGAAACCGTTTTTCTTGGGATAATGAACGGGGATCACATCACCATTTTGGATGTGGTGGAATCGCACCATGAGATGAAAATCACCTCGCCTCCGGGGACGAGGCTACCGCTTCTGGCCGGGGCAACAGGAAAGGCCTTTCTCTCCCAGTTTGATGATAAGAAAGTAAAGGAGATCATCCGAAGAATGGGATTGGTTAAGTTCACTTCAAAGTCAATCCTTGATCCCAAGAGGTTTTTCAAAGAAGTGGAAGAGACGAAGAAGAAGAGCTATGCGATTGACGATGAGGAATATATTCCTGGCGTGAGAGCCGTCGCCGCGCCCATTCTGGCCGCTTCACCTCCACCGGCTGCGATCTGGGTCGTGGGGTTTAGTTCGAGCCTGAATGACCAAAAGATGCAGAAGGTCGTGTTGGAAATTCGGAAGTCCGCCGAGGACATCAGTCGTACTATAAGAGAGCATTAATCGTGCATCCTCGGAACCGTTAACCCTTAGGTTAAGGGGACACAAAGAGGGTTACACTTAAGTTCAGCGGGACGGGGGGGGGGAGTTACACGAGGGAATAGCCGGAAGAGCCCGAGACTTAAACGCCGAGGTAGGCTGTCTTGACATGCTCGTCGCCGAGTAACGCCTGGCCTGTCCCCTGTTGGGTGATCTTTCCCGTTTCGAGCACATACCCTCTATCGGCTACCAAAAGGGTCTGTTTTACATTCTGCTCCACGATGAGTACCGTCGTCCCCTCGCCGTTGATCTTTCGGATCGTATGGAAGACCTCTCTGACCAGGAGAGGGGCAAGGCCCAGAGAAGGTTCGTCAAACATCTGAAGTTTGGGCAACGACATCAATCCCCTTCCTACGGCGAGCATCTGTTGTTCTCCGCCGCTTAAGGTTCCGGCGAGCTGTCTCCTTCGCTCTCTCAGTCTTGGCAATAATTCGAAGACCATGGCTTTTGTCTTTTCACGACGAACCCTTGCCTCTCCTCGAAGAGATCCCATGTCCAAGTTTTCTTCGACGGTCATCTCCACAAAGAGTCTTCGGGCTTCCGGCACGTGAGCAATTCCCAGCTCGGTCAGCTTGAAAGGATCTATTTTGTAGATCGGTTTGCCCTCGAATAATATCTCTCCCATTTTAGGTCTCAGGATACCGGAGATGGTTCTTAGAATCGTAGATTTCCCCGCCCCGTTGGCACCGATCATGGCTACGATTTCCTTGGCCTTCACCTCAAACGAGACACCCCAAATGACCTGAACATCTCCATAAAGGACGTCAATATTCTTAATTTCAAGCACGTTCTGCCTCTCCAAGATACGCTTCGATCACCAGAGGGTTATTCCCTATCTCCTTAGGGGTTCCTTCTGCTATTTTTTCACCATAGTTCAGGACGACCACCTGATCAGAAAGGGACATGATCACTTTCATGTGATGCTCTATGATCATGATCGTGATGCCCTTGGCTTTCACTTTTCTGATAATATCGATCAGCTCATTCTGCTCGAAGGGATTGAGTCCGGCAAAGGACTCGTCGAGAAGAAGCATTTCGGGTTGTGTGGCAAGAGCTCTCGCAATCTCAAGTTTTTTTCTCTTTCCCAGAGGGAGGCTTTTCGAAACGAGACTTCGGTCGTCATAAAGACCGGTAAACTGAAGAGCGTCGAGAGCTATCCTCTCAGCCCCTGCTTTGTCCTTTGCTCGGAGAAAGGCCGATGCGATGACATTGTCAAGCACCGTCATTCTTTGTAAAGGTCTGACAACCTGAAAGGTCCGTCCAACTCCCCGTTTGCATATCTGATAGGGCTGCAAATGAGAGATTCTTTCTTCCTTGAAGAGAACCTCTCCCTTCGTAGGCGGGTAGAATCCGTTTACGACGTTAAAGAGAGTCGTTTTCCCCGCACCGTTCGGACCGATCAGACCGAGGATCTTCCCTTTCTCGACAGAATAAGATACGTCCGTGAGGGCTGCGAGTCCTCCGAATCGCTTTGAGACATGTTGGATTTGGAGCAAGCTCATTTCAAGGCTCCTCGGGGTTTAAAGAGTCCTGTGATCTTTCGAAAGTCTCCGACGATCCCATTAGGCAAAAAGATGATGATAAAGATTAAAAGGATTCCGAAGAGCGTTTGATGTGCAGCACCGATTTTGGGCATGGATCTGATCACTTCGGCGAGGAAGACCATGATGAGAGCTCCGATCACAGGCCCCCAGTAAGTGGCCACTCCTCCGACCATCACCACCATGACGGTCACGATGGATATGTCGTAGAGAGGGAAAACGGTCGTTGGATCGATGTATCCCATATAATTCATGTAAAAGGCACCCGCCATTCCTGTAAGTACCCCGCTCAGGCAGAGGGCGATGGTTTTGTAAAGGGTTGTGTTTATCCCCAAAGAGTTTGCGGCGTCTTGATCCTCCCGAATGGCCACGAAATAATATCCGAGCTTGGACTCCATCACCTTCTTTACTAAAAGGAAGGAACCTGCAGCAAGCAATAGTATCACGTAGAAGTACCATGTCTTCTCAACCCATGTCCTCTGTTTGATCAATATGCCGAGGTCCCCTTGTGTGAATTTCACGAGGTTTTCCGCGGTCACCCTCAGGACTTCTCCCAGGGCGAGTGTGGCAAGGGCGAAATAAGCGCCCCTCAGCCTCAAACAGATAAATCCGATCACCAGGGAAGTGATCGTTAGGACGGGGATGCTTACCAGAAGCCCCCACCATCCAGATATCCCGAAATGATAGTAGAGGAGGCCCGACGAATAAGCGCCCATGCCGAAGAATGCCGCATGGCCGAAAGATACTTGGCCGCAGTATCCTCCGAGAAGATTCCACCCCATTCCAATGATGGACCACATGATGACCAGCACCAGGATATGCATCGCATAAGAACTCAGCCCGACCAGGGGTAAAAAGCAGAGAACGGCAAGGATGATCGGCGGCATGAACTTCTTCATTTTCCCAACCTCTGCTTTCGCAATATGGAAGCCACTCCACCCGGTAGAAAAACCAGGGCGGCCACAAATATCAGGAATCTGCCTACAGGAGCCCACCCCATACCGAGATACGTCGCCGTCATGGATTCAAAGATTCCAAGAATGACTCCGCCGATAATCGCCCCTTCCGTAGAGCCCATTCCACCGAGGACGGTGATCACAAATCCGACATTCGTGAATTGTTTTCCGAGAGAGGGATAAAGATAGTAGATTGGGATGAAGAGACACCCGGCTCCCCCGACCAGGGCTGCGCCAATGCCGAATGTGACCGCTCTCATCACTCCCACATTGACTCCCATCAGGAGGGCAGCGTCGATATCCTGCGCCGTTGCTCTGATGGATTTACCCGTGTCGGTTTTGGTAAGAAAAAACCAGAGCGCAACGGTAATGATCACCGCCGCTAAAAAAGACAAGGACCACGGGGCAGAAAGAGAGAGCTCAATGGGAGCGTTTTTCCAGAAGTCGGTCAGATACCAGGCCTTTGACGCATAGCTGACCGGCGTGGAGCGATAGTTGGACGTGAAAAAGACCGTTGCCAGATTGGCAAGGATCATCCCGATACCCACGGTGAGGATCACCTGATTGTGAGGCAGGATGGATTCCACCTTCATCACCGGATTGATCAGAAATTTTTGAAGCCCAACCCCGAGGAAAAACAGGAGAGGCGTTGCCACGAAAACGGAGAGATAGGGGTCGATATGGAACAGCGTAAAAAGCCAGTAGGCCACATACATGGCCACCATCATGAGGTCGCCATGGGCAAGGTTGATGATTCTCATCACGCCCATGATCAGGGCCATGCCTAAACCGATCAGGGCATAGAGGCCGCCGAGCAAAAAGCCGGAGATCAGGGTCTGCAAAAAAAGCTCAACCTGGGCCGCCATCGGTTTTCCTTCCTATCGCAACACTTCAACCGTTCAAGCCCCTGTGCCTTCGGCAATATCCGTGCATTAAATTCCAAACCGCAAATCCCAAATCCCAAATAAGCTCCAAACCCGAATTTCAAAATGACCAAACCTATTTCGTTTCGAATTTGGATGATTGAAATTTATTTGAGATTTGGGACTTGGAATTTGGTGCTTGTCGGTCTACTTCCTATCCCTCCATCTTGGGATCGGATAAACGTACTTCTTGGTGGCGTATTTCTGGGGCCAGATGGTTTCGAACTGGCCATTGATCACCTGCAACACCAGGGTGTCCATGAAGTTCTGATTCGTATAGCCCGCTTTATCCTCGAATCTAATCGGACCGAAGGCCGTTACCATATTCGTTCCCTTCATGGCCACCCGAATGCCATCGGGTGTCCAAGACTTTGCCCTGGTCAGAACATCCTTGATGATATAAAGGGCCGAATATGCCTCCGCACCGTGATAAGAAGGATAGTCCTGGTAGAGTTTCTTGTATTTCTCAGCAAACTCCTTGGCCCCCGGGTAAACCACCTGCGGACTCCAGAGCGTGGCTGTGACCACGTATTCCGCCGCTTCCTTGGCACTTTGGATGAATTCGGGAATGGCAAAACCCGCTGCGCCGCCCGCATAAAGCTTTGCATCGATCCTAAGCTCTTTGATCTGCCGCATCAGCAAGGATGCATCCATCACGTAAGAGACCATGTAGATCACATCCGGTTTTTCTGACTTGACTTTGGAGAGGATCGGTTTAAAATCAACCGCCCCTTTTTCGTATTGCTCTTTCGTCAAAACTTTCATCGGGAATTTTTCGGCCTGTTTGACCATGTCCTCTGCACCGGAAGTGCCGAAATCGGAGCTTTCATACAGGATGGCAATCGACATGGGCTTTACGACTTCTTTGAAGAAGGATATCAGCCCGCTCGCATAGTAGGCATTCGTGGGGTTCAAACGAAACACATACTTGTAGTTCTGTTGCGTGATGTCGTCCGTGGCGCCGGTCACCACCAGGTAAGGAGTTTTCCTCTCTTCTGCAACAGCTGCAATAGCTTTTGAACAGGAAGAACTGTATTCCCCGAAGATGACGGGCTGCTTCTTTACATCAATCAGCTTTTCTGCGATAGACCTCGCTACCTCCGGTTTACCCTGGGAATCTTCGAACACCAGAACAATCTTTTTGCCTTTCACCCCGCCTTTGGCGTTGATCTCTTCCATGGCAATCTCATAAGACCTTTTTTCTATTTCGCCGAATTTTGCGTTCGTCCCCGTTAGAGGAAGAGGAATGGCGAACTTCACCTCTTGTGCGAAGAGACTGCCTGCAAAAAAAGCCGCAAGAAACGACACAGCAAAAATGACTGACATTTTTTTCATTTTCCACCTCCTAACCGTGTTAAGTGATTAACATATTACAGAATTTGAGTTATTATCATTTGCCCGAGAGAACGTTGTCAAGCCTTTTTGAGTTGAAGATAGAAGGGGGAGATCCAGCCCCCTCACTCCCCTCTCTCCGCCGGGGAGAGGGATGGGGCGAGGGGCAAGGCCCTGGAATCATTGACGAGGTGCAATAGAGAGCATCTTTGCTCTTATAAAACGGGACCTCAATACTTATTCAAGGAATTTCTGAGACGTAATACTAAGAGATCGTGAGGAATCGCATCCGAGAGAAACTGAATGGATCTCTTATTCTTTCTTCTTCTCGTCAAGGGCCTGGAGAATCTTTTCAGGTGTGACCGGAAGGGTTTTGAACCTGACGCCGATGGCATCATAAATGGCATTTATGATGGCCGGCGCCGGGGCTAACTGGGTTCCCTCCCCCGATTCTTTGGCGCCGAAGGGGCCCTCTGGATCGTTCGTCTCGACCTCCACAGAGGTAATGGAAGGAGCCTCCATGGCCGTTGGGATGCCATAGTCGAGGAACGACGGATTCAGGACCCGTCCTTTCTCTGTGATCACTTCTTCATAAAGCGCCTGTCCCATTCCTCCGACGACAGACCCCTCCAGCTGACCTTCCACCAGCATGGGATTGATGGCCTTGCCGCAATCGTGGCTTGCCACCATCTTTAAGACTTTCACCTTTCCTGTTTTTGTATCGACCTCCACTTCAGCGGCCTGAGTCATAAAAGAATAGGCGGGAGAAAAATTTCCATCCTCTTTGAGAAGCGTAGTGGGCTCTTTGGCCGGAGGCTGGTAAGAACCGCGGCCTATGATAGGCATGGGGCGGTCCGAATATTGATAGAATTTAATCGCCTCTTTAAAAGACATTCCCCTTTCAGGACTTCCTTTGACATAAATTCGGCGATTCCTGGCTTCCAGTTCCTTAACGTTGACTTCCATCTTCTCCGCCACGGCTTCGAAGAGCTTTTCTCTGGCTTCTTGAGAAGCTATTTTGGCTGCATTGCCTGCCCTCAATGTGACGCCGCTGCCGAATGTTCCGGGGTCGAGGGGGGTGATCTCTGTATCGGCAGCGGTAATCCGAATATCCTCGAGAGGAACGCCCAGCTCCTCTGCAACGATCTGAGAGATGACGGTCTCAGCGCCCTGGCCGATGTCCGCGGCGCCAGTCAGAAGCGTAATGCTGCCGTCCCGCTCGATCTTCACCATGGCACCCGAGGAGATGTGGCTCATATTGCTGACCCCGCTCGGGAAGCTGGCGCCCGCGAGGCCCACACCCCTGCCGAAGGGGAGCTTGCCTCTCTTCTCCTCCCAGCCGATCCCTTTTGCCGCCGTCTTCAGCGTATCACTAAACCCGCAGGTCTGGACTCGCAGTTTTGCAGGATGAGGTGCCCCAGCCTGAAAGGCATTTTTTAATCGGAGGTCCAACGGGTCGATGCCCATCTTTTCAGCAACGTGATCGAGTTGAGCCTCGACCGCAAATCGGACTTGAGGAATTCCGTGCCCCCTCATGGCACCTCCGACAGGCTTATTGGTGTAAACGTGGTAGCCTTCAAAGAGAAGGTTTTCCAGACGGTATGGGAGCATGATAAAATAACAAGCCAGGGTAATCATCAGGGGGGCTGTGCTGTTATAGGCACCTCCGTCCGCAATGACCTTGAACTGCTGGGCCAGGATGGTTCCGTCCTTTCGCATCCCTGTCTTGAGTTGAATGTGCATCGGGTGTCGCTGTCTGGTTGAGGTAAAAACTTCTTCGCGTTCATAGACGAATTTGACAGGTTTCTTTGTTTTCATGGCGAAGAAAGCGGCACAGAAGTCCTTGGCATAGAGGTCGATTTTCTGGCCAAATCCTCCTCCGACTTTTGGCTTGATCACGCGAACCTTGCTTTCCGGAATGTCGAGTGTGGTTGCCAGATTCCTTCTGAGAAAGAAAGGAATTTGAGTGGAAGCGTAGAGCGTCACTTTTCCTGAAGGATCGACTACGGCCAGGGCGGCCTGAGGTTCGAGCGGACAGTGGTTGACGGCCTGAGTCTCAAAGGTATCTTCAAAAAGAAAGTCCGATTCACCGAAGGCCTTCTCCACGTTTCCAAATTCCTTCCGGATGGAAGCGCTTACGTTGTTGTGGACTTCCTCGTGGATAACGGGAGCCCCGGGCTGCATCGCCTCGACGGGGTCGAAGACCGCCGGGAGTTCTTCGTAATCCACCTGGATCTTCGAAAGGGCCTCCTCTGCCGCATCCAGGGAGGTTGCGACAACCGCCGCGACTTCGTCCCCGACGTAGCGAACCTTGCCGATGGCGAGCGCGTATTCATCCTTCGCCATGGGAACAATGCCATATTTTTTCTTTGGAATATCCTCTCCTCCAATTGCTCCCTTGACTCCGGTCACTTTCTCTGCTCCGGTGAGATCAAGGTGGAGGATTTTCGCATGGGCAAGAGGGCTTCGCAATATCTTTCCGTAAAGCATGCCCGGAAAGGCAAGATCGTCTGTGAACCGTGCCCGGCCCGTTGCCTTCTCCCATGCGTCGAGCATGGGTTCTCGCTTTCCAACCACATCCAATTTATTCATGAGGAACTCCTCGAAATTTCGTGACCGTGTCCGTGTCCTGTGTCCGTACTTCCATTATTTATGAGTTAGCGATAGAATCGCCTCCACAATCTTTGTATAGCCGGTGCAACGGCAGATGTTTCCGGAGATTGCCTGCTTCACTTCTTCCTCTGAGGGATTGGGGTTTTCGTCGAGGAAGGCCTTGGCCATCAGGATCATCCCGGGTGTGCAGAATCCGCACTGGATGGCCCCCTTTTGGACGAAGGCTTTCTGAAGAGGGTGAGGTTCTCCGTCTTGAGCGAGGCCTTCGATGGTGACAATCTTCTTTCCCTGGACATCAGCGGCTAAGGTCAAGCAAGAAAGATAAGGTTTCCCCTCGATCAGGACGGTGCAAGCTCCGCAGGTGCCCAAATCGCAACCGCGCTTTGTTCCTGTCAGACCCAGGTCCTCTCTCAAAACCTCAAGAAGGGTTCTGTGGACTTCTGTGAGGAACTCGAACTCTTCACCATTGACGTTGAGTGTGATGATACGTTTCACAACAACCTCTTTTCCCCTCACCTCCACCCTCTCCTCCAAGGGAGAGGGTGGGCATTGGGTTTTATTTGGGATTTGGAATTTGGAAATTCTCCAATGCTTGCCTCAACAGAATTCCCGCCATCCTTCTCTTGTAAGAGGGGGAATAAATGGAGGTCCGCATCGGGGAAATTTCTTTGGCGGCCTGATTGGAGACCCTCTCGATGGTTCGATTGTCAAGAGACGAACTCTCCAGCATCTCTTCTGCTCCTATCGTCTCTACCGGTCCGGAGCCGACTGCGCTAAAAATAATCCTCGCCTTTCCAATTTTTTCAGTTCCGTCTTTTTCAATATGAAGAGCTAAGGAGACGATAGGAAATTCGATGGACTCCCTTCGTCTCCATTTGAGATAGAGGGTTTTTCCGGAAGGAGGGGGGATGAGCACCTCTTTCAAGATTTCACCCTTTCTTAGGGAGAGAGGTCTTTTCCCATCCCGAGAGTATAGCTTGCTAAGAGAGAGTACCCGTTCTCCGTTTGGTCCCACAACCCTGACTTGGGCCTCCAAAGCGATGAGTACGGGAGCCATATCCCCACAATAGGTGGAATGACATTCTCCGGGTTTCCGGACCACGTGGCAGAGTTTCCCTCCTGCCTTGTAACACGGGGGTTTCGCGCCTCTCCAAAAAGCGGATTGATTATAGAACCGGCACCGATTCCCCTGACAGAGATTTCCACCCAGGGTCCCCATGGCCTGAAGGGCGTAAGCTCCGACTTTCGTAGCCACATGGGAAAGAATAGGGAATCTCTCCTGAATCACCCGTGACGAAGAGAGATCGTGGAGGGTGGCCAAAGCTCCGATCCTCAGTTCATCCTTCACATTCTTGACATAGGCTAGTTTTGGAATCGTCTTAAGGTTGATGACCTGTTTGGGCTCAATGACTCTATGTTTCATGTTGACCAAAAGGTCTGTTCCTCCAGCGAGGAGAACGGATCTTTTAGCGTCCGAGGCGAGGGCTCTGACTGCTTCTTGAAGAGTTTTCGGTTCGAGGTATTCAAATTTCGGCAGGCGCACCGTTCGTTCCTTTCAAACTCATACAAACGCATTGAACGAGATGCTGAAACCAGTTCAGCATAACCTCCATCTTCTACCAGGGGAGAGGGAGAAATTTTTGTTTCCGATTCTTATTTATGGACAAAGTTTGCGTTTACCTTCGCGCCATGTTTCATAAAATTATCGATCCCGATATTCCTGTCCTCGGTCGCGAAACATTCGCCAAAGATCTTGGCTTCGAGTTTCAATCCGTCTGCAAGGGGCATTTTTGCGCCTTCCAAAATGGCCTTTTGGAGGAGTGAATCAATCTTCCGGCTCAAATGTCCGATATCGACCTCTGGAAGCTTCGAGGGGACAGGGATGGGGCCTTTGGGGATTGAAGGAACCTTCACTTTCCCCGAGAGAATATTCTTTACCCAATTGATACCGGCCTCGACGACATCGCCCTCCACCTCCTCCTGGATCAAGCCGATCTCTTTGGCCTGAGCTGAGGAAATGGGGTTCGAGCTCCGAAGGATGGGCCAGGCCCTTTCCAATCCTATCCATCTTGGAAGTCTCTGGGTTCCGCCCGCTCCAGGGATGAAACCAAGCTTTGGTTCGGGCTGACCCGCCAAGACCTTCTGACCCTTCTTGGCAATCCGTGCAGTGCAGGCCATGGCGATTTCATTTCCGCCGCCAAAGGCAAGCCCATTCATGGCGCAGACCACAGGCTTACCCAGATTCTCGATCAGATCCAGGACAGAATAGTTCTTGAGACATCCCTCTTCTCCTTCCTTGGCCGTTTTTTGAGAGGCCAGCATTCCAATGTCCGCACCGGAGACAAAAGCCCTTGTTCCGAAGCCTGTCAGAACCGCGCCCTTGATCTTTGGATCCTTCTGGATGTCGAGGAAGATCTCTTTTAACTGCTCGAAAACGTCCTCATTGAGCGCATTGAGGACCTTTGGCCTCCGAATCTTAACAACAGCGATATCGCCTTTATCCTCTCTAATCACCACCGGGATCTTCCAGGGTCTGCCCGATGCCGCCTGCTTCTTGAGGATCCCGGCCACCTTAAACCCGGGATTCTCTTTGGCATAGGCTTCTACCAATTCCAAAGACTTCTTGATCTCGACTTTGTTCATCATTTGAAAAGGGGGAGACATCACCAGTCCCACATCCACTCCCAAATCCATATCGCTGATATTGCTAATCTCGCTCTCCACGATTTCGCAGGCCATCCCGAAATAAGCCCCGATCACTCTGTCGGAAACCGCCTCATGGACCTCTTGGGTATACTCAACGGTCTCGCCTCTTCCGGCTGTTCCCCAGGGTTTGCCCGATTTGACTTGGTCGTCCAATATCTTCGGGGAACGGAACCAAGGCATGATCGCTGAAGTCATCCCCGTGAGACCATGCTGGGTGAGGGGATTTCCACCCGCAAGATTGTGAGCTGTGAATGGCCCCACACCCATTCCGAGCGCTTTCTGAACGATGGCATCTGCCTGCTTGACGCTGGCAAGCCCCTTCTCGACCGCCAAAGCGGCGGCAAGGAAGATTCCCTCAAAAATAGGATTCAAAGCAAAGCCGTAACGACCCTTCACCCGGATCGGGGCCTTGCCGATGAATTCGTAGAATTTCGCCAAATATTCGACCAACGAAGGGTCGGTCTGCTTCGCCGGAATGATCTCAAACGCCATATTTCTCTCTGCTGGGAAGAAGTAATGGAGGGCCAGGCACCGCGTTTTGTCCTTTACCTTTTCGAAGATCTCGTCAGGGACCATGTGAGAAGAGTTGGAGGCCAGGATGGCTGTCTTCGGACATACCTGCTCACATTGCGCAAAGATTTTATTCTTGACATCGATCCTCTCGAAAGCAGCCTCAATCACGAGATCAGCATCGCTCAGTTTTCCGTAATCTGTGGTGAAAAGAATATTCCGGAAGAGCGCCTCTCCTTCCTCCTTTTTGTAGACTTTTTTCTCGACAGCCTTATTCACTTTCGATTCCGTTTTCTTTGAGCCC
>DBZJ01000157.1 GCA_002311635.1 Syntrophaceae bacterium UBA1163 | reverse complement strand
TCCCAGGCCTGAGAGAAACCCGACCATCCGGCCCCGGCTCAAGGTGCGCCGGATACATAGTATCCCAATAGGTCCCACCGGCACAGAGATGGATAAGCCGATGATCAGCCCCTTGATTAAATAGTGAATCTCTTGCATTTGTTCCTTCTTTTGTTGCCTAAGATTCCTTTTTCAACCGAGCTACAAAAAAGCCGTCCATCCCATTTTGGGGAGGAAAGGTCTTGAAATACCCGTTATGGATAAATCGGTCGCATTTTTCTGGAAGGACCTTATCCATCCGGTCAAGCTGGAAGCCCGGGTGTCCCTCCAGAAATCTCTTAACAACGTCTTCATTTTCCTCATGAAAGACCGTGCAGGTACTATAAATTAAGACCCCTCTTTTTTCCACATAGGCCGAAAGATTACTCAATATCGAAAACTGAAGCTCACTCAACCTCTTGATATCCTTTTCCCTTCTTCTCCACTTCAAATCGGGATTCTTACGAAGTGTCCCAAATCCTGAACAGGGGACATCCGCCAAAACTCGATCAAACACCAAACTTTTAAAGACAGGGAGGGAGGCAGCTGCGTCTGCCCTGAGCACTTTGACTATCTTTATCCCCAATCTTTGACATATTTCTTCGATCAAATGCAATTTCTCGTTGCTGAGATCAAGGGCATAGATTTCTCCTCGGTTTTCCATCTTTTGGGCCGTGTGAGCGGTCTTCCCACCCGGAGCAGCGCAAGCATCAAGAATTCTTTCTCCTGGCCTCGGGTCCAAAATCGAACTGACCAGTTGCGAGGCCTCATCCTGAATCACGTAAAGACCTTCCTTGAGGAACGGAAGTTCCGAGGTGGGGGGAGGATCTTGCAGCAGAACTCCCTCTTCAGAATAGATGGTTGGATGTGGTTTTAGCCCTTCTTCTCTCAACTTTTCCATGAGGTCTCCCCGATCTACTCTTAAGGTGTTGACCCGAAGCGTCAGCGAGGAGATCTGATTGTTGAATGTACAGATACGAAGGGTTTCTTCGACGCCCACCTCGTTCACCCATCTCCGCACTAACCAGAGGGGATGGGACTGTGCAACAGAGATATGAAGCGCCGGATCTTCAGCAATGTCGGGATAACGGATCTCCTCTCTCTGACGGATGGAGGAGCGGAGCAAGGCATTGACAAAACCCGCTCCCCCTCTTCCTCGGATTTGCTTGGCCAACTCCACTGACTCGTTCACGGCCGCCGAAGCCGGGGTTCTTGACAAGAAAAGGGTTTGATAGAGTCCGAGGCGGAGGATATTGTTCGTTTCTAATTCAATTTTCTCGAAAGGGATCTTCGAGAACTGGCGGATCACCCAATCAAGCTTTCCTCTCCATCGGATGATACCATAAGCCAATTCCGTGAGGAAAGAGCGGTCAAGGGAGGTAAGGTGTCGGTAGCGTTTGAACGAATCGGTAAGAAGACGATCGAGATGAAGATCCGTCTCTTCAACCCGATTCAGGATGTCGAGGCAGATCGCCCTTGGGGTCTTTTTTCTCAAAACCTTCCCGTCCTCGCCATTTCCTCGAGTCTGGCGATCCGCTCCTCGATTGGCGGATGGGTGCTGAAGAGAGAAAGAACCCCTCCCCCTCTAAGCGGGTTTACGATGAACATATGAGCGGTGGAAGGATTAGCATCCATGGGAATCCTCTGGGCCGCTATTTCCAATTTGCCCAGAGCCTTTGCCAACGAAAGGGGGTTGCTGAGATGGGCCCCGCCCTCATCAGCCAAATACTCTCTGGAGCGGGAAATAGCCATTTGAATCAGCATGGCGGCAATCGAGGCCACCATCGTGAACAGAAGAACAAAAAGGATATTACCGCCCCCTCTTTCATCATCGTTAGATCGGCCAAAACCGAAGATCGCCCCCCACCGAGCCATCGAGGCAAGCATGCTGATGGCACCGGCGATCGTTGCCGCAATCGAGCTAATGAGGATATCCCTATGCTGGATATGCGACAGCTCATGGCCGATGACTCCCATCAGTTCTTCCTTCGACAAAATTCTAAGAATGCCCGATGTCACGGCCACGGCAGCATGCTCGGGGTTTCTCCCTGTTGCAAAAGCGTTGGGTGTATCGTTTTCCATAATATAGACCCTCGGCATTGGAAGGCTGGCCTTGCTCGTCAGTTCCGCGACGACCCCGTACAGCTCAGGAGCCTCACTTTGCGAAACCTCCCTCGCTCCATACATCCGAAGAACGATCTTGTCGCTGAACCAGTAAGCAAAGAAATTCATGAGAGCAGCAAAGATAAAAGCATAGACGGCCCCGCTTCTCCCTCCGATGGCAGTTCCCACCAGAATAAAAAGACCAGTCAAAACCAGCATCAAAAGGAACGTCTTAAATTGATTCATTAGTAAGCCGGCCTCCTTTTAACTCAAAATTCTAATCATTGATGCATACTTTGTCAAATCATCAATCCTGCTCACTTACCCCGCCCCCTTCCCAAAAGGGACTGTGTCACCATAACAAAAACCGGTTCCGCGAACGCAGCGATTACGATGCAGCCCCGAGGGGGACAGGATAACAGTGGGGGGCATGTTCAACGAAAGACCGTTCCAACAGGGATGGGGTGTCCGGAAAGAAATTCACGGATGCCCATTCTCCTTCTTCCCTCCAACTGGACTTCTTTGATGAGGTAGGCATCCCTCCCTGCTTCCACTTCAATAAAATCCGATCCGACCCACACCACAGTACCTGTCTTCCCTGTTAGCGCTTTTTCCCTCACCGCTCCTTTATAGACTCTTACTAACCGGTCGTCCCACCTGGTAAAAGCGCCGGGCCATGGATTAAAGGCACGGACCTGACGGTCAATTTCTTCGGCCTCTTTCTCCCAGTCAATGTGGCCATCCTCTTTCTTAAGGGGAGGCGCATAGGTTGCTTTCGAATGATCCTGCGGAATGGGTCGAATATTCCCTACTTTCATCTTCTCCAAAGTCTCTATCAGCAACCTGGCTCCCAGAGCGGCCAGCCGATCCTGAAGCGCCTGGCACGTATCTTCCGCGCCGATCGGAACCTCAGCCTGCAGAAGGATGTCTCCTGTATCCATGCCCTCGTCCATGACCATGGTCGTTACTCCTGTCACTTTCTCTCCCTTCAGGATGGCCCACGCAATGGGAGCGGCTCCACGATACATGGGAAGCAAGGAGGCATGAACATTGACGGCTCCATATTTGGGCATCTTCAGGAGCGATTCCGGCAAAATCTGACCGTAGGCGACCACGACACAGAGGTCCGGTTGAAGGCCCTTTAGTGCCCTCTGAAAAGCTTCATCCTTTGCTTTTTCGGGCTGAAGCGGATTAAGACCGTGCTGAAGGGCGAGTTCCTTTACGGGAGGAAAAACAACTTTTCTTCCTCTTCCTCTTTCTCTGTCCGGTTGGGTGACAACCCCGACCACTTTATCCGGCCCTCTCAAAAGGCCCTCCAGGGTCGGGATGGCGAAGGATGGTGTCCCGAAGAAAACGATCCGCCAGGGCGGTGGGTTCAAGGTCTTTCTTCCTTACGCTTTTCTTTCCTCAATTTGTTCCGATAGATATCTCTCTTCAGCCGGCTCACCCTGTCGAGGATGAGGATGCCATTGGTGTGATCAATTTCATGCTGAAGGGCAATGCCCAATATCCCGTCCCCCTTAATCTCCATCTCCGTCCCTTGGGGAGACAACCCCCTCACGCAGACCTTTTCCTTCCTTCTCACCTTTTCCAGGCAATCGGGGACGCTCAAACATCCCTCTTCGTGGTCGATCTCCCCTTCTTCTGAAACAATTTCGGGGTTGATCAGGGCCAAGAAACTATGCTGGGGATCGATCGGACTGACATCAAGAACGATCACCCTTCTGGGAATTCCGATCTGGCAGGCGGCCAATCCCACTCCGCCCGCCATGTACATGGTCTCCTTCATGTCTTGAATCAATTTTTCCACTTCCCCATCAATCTCGCTTACGGTCTCGGAACGTTTCTTCAAAATCGGATGAGGGTACTTTATGACTTCAAGAACAGCCATTTTTGTATCTCCGATGTCTTTTCTCCATGTAGAATAACATAAAAAGAGAGAGAATGGCCAATAGAATACCTATCCCCTGGGAGGTGGAAAACAGATCTCCAAATAGGAATCCTCTCGGATCACCTCTGAAGATTTCGATGAAAAAACGCGTTACCGAATAGAGAAGAACGAAGAGCCAGAAGATTTGGCCATCAAATGTTTTCCTCTTCGACATCCAACTCAAAAACAAGAAGATGGCTAATCCATTGGCCGCGTCATAGAGCTGGGTGGGATGAAGTGGAACATTCAGCCGGGCGAGCGAGTTCGGATTCTTAAAAACGACAGCCCATGGCAGGGAAGTTTCTCTTCCATAACAGCAACCCGCAAAGAAACAGCCTATCCTGCCAAAAGAGAGACCCAAAGCAATCAGAGGAGAAATCAGGTCAGCCAATTTCCAGGTGGGCAATCTGCGCCACCTCATATATCCGAAGGCAACCGCCGCCGCGGGAATCAGTCCGCCATAAAAGACCAATCCCCCCTCCCAGATTTTGAACATCTGCAAGGGATGTTGACGATAAACATCGAAATTGATCAAGATGAACAGGATTCTTGACCCAAGGAAGGCTGACAAAACCGTGTAGAAGAAAAGATCGGCTACGTTCTCAAGGGGAAGCTTGATATCTGATTTTCGAATTTTCAGGACGGAGAGAACCGCCGCTACGCAAAAACCCACGACGACGAAAAACCCGTAAGCATAGATATGGAAGTTCCCAAATTGAAAGAGGATGGGGTGCATTTTCGAGTTATGAGTTCAGAGTTTAGAGTTATGAGTTATGAATATAAATCCCCAATTCCAAATGCCAAATTACAAACAATCCCAAAGCTCCAATTTTCAAAGAACCAGAACATTTCTTATGTTTGTTTGGAATTTGGTCCATTGGAATTTATTTGGGATTTGGTGCTTGGGATTTGGTGCTTCTTTTGCGGTCTCGCTTCAATATCTCTAACGCCATCAGCCCGATGCCGATACAGATGGCGGAATCCGCCACGTTGAAGGCGGGCCAATGATAAGTAGCTATGTGAAAGTCAAGAAAATCTACAACTTCCCCGTAGTGGAGACGATCTATGAGGTTGCCCAGGGCGCCACTCAGAACAAGAGAAAATGAGAGGGCAAGAATCTTCTCATTTTCTCTTGTTTTAATAAAAAGAAAAATAATGGCCACGATGGCGATCAGGGAGACCACCACAAAGAGGATAGAACCAATTCCTCCTCTTGCTCCTCCGAAGATTCCGAAAGCGCCACCTGTATTCCTCACATGGACGATGTTAAAGAACCCATGGATCACCTCCACCTTTCGATAGAGGCCCAATTTTTGCACAACGATGTATTTGGTCAACTGATCCAGCAGGAGAATTCCAAAACAGAAAATCGAAAGGATCCAATATTTTCGTCTCATCTCCATCTTTACGCCCATGCCCGTTCACGATCGAAAGGCTTCTGCAACTCGGAATCTTAAATCCCAAATGCCAAATTCCAAATCACAAACAATTTCAAAATCCCAATGATCGAAACTCTTTCCCTTGGAAATTCGGATTTTGTGCATCGGAGCTTATTTGGTATTTGGTGCTTGGAATTGGGTGCTTATCCTTTGATCGCCTCGACGCATCTTCCGCAGATAGTCTGATGCTCCGGATGCTGGCCGACACTCACTTCGTAGTTCCAGCATCTTTCACATTTCTTGCCCTCTGCCCGGAGGATTTCAACCCTCACCTCTTTTTCATCCTCGGTGCCGTTGGCGCGGTGAAGCGTGACCGAGGAGACAATAAAAATTGCCCTTAAGTCTTTCTCGTAGCATTCAAGAAACGAAAAGACCTTCTCCGGAAGATAGAGATGGACCTGTGCGTCCAGCGAGAGCCCAATGACCTTCTTCGTCCGGGCCTCTTCCAAGGCCTTGGTCACCAGGGCTCGAATCTCCCAGATCCGATCCCACCGTTCGTTTAAGGCCTCATCCAGATATTCACCCTGCACCTCAGGAAAAGAACTTAGGTGAACACTTTCGCTCCTCTCCAACCCTTGAGGAAGGTATCTCCAGACCTCTTCCGATGTGAAAGAAAGTATAGGAGCCATGAGACAGGCCAGGGCTTTTAAAATCTCGTGTAGGGCGGTCTGCGCCGATTTCCGTCCCGGGGAACTGGACGGGAATGTGTAGAGCCGATCCTTCAGGATATCGAAATAGAGGGCGCTCATCTCCACCGCGCAAAAGTTCTGAACGCTGTGGTAGACAACGTGGAACTCAAACCGTTCGTAAGCCTCGCGAATTCTTGCGATCAGCTTCTGAAGCTGGTGGAGAGCCCATTGGTCCATTTCGTGGAGGTCACGATAGGGAACCCGGTCTTTTTCGGGATGAAAATCGTAGAGATTGCCCAATAGAAAACGGTAGGTATTTCGAATGCGAAAGTAGCTATCCGCCAGTCGTTTCAGGATCTCGCCAGAGATCTTGATGTCATATTTGTAATCTTCCGCCGCGACCCAGAGCCTCAAGACATCGGCTCCCAACTGATTCAAGACTTCTTCGGGCGCGATCACGTTTCCCGCTGACTTCGACATCTTTTTCCCCTCGCCATCCACGACAAACCCGTGGGTCAGGACAGAGAGATACGGGGCGCACCCTCTCGTACCGACAGAAGTGAGGAGAGAGCTGTGGAACCATCCCCGGTGTTGATCGCTTCCCTCCAGATAGAGACTGGCCGGAAACTCAAGGCCCTCGCGTTTCTCCAGGACCGCCGCATAGGAAACCCCCGAGTCAAACCACACATCCAGGATATCCATCTCCTTTTCAAAATCTTTTCCGCCGCATTTGGGACACTGGGTTCCTTTTGGCAGCAGGTGATTCGTACCCTTTTCAAACCACACGTCCGCTCCCTCCCTCTCAAAAAGACGCGCGATGTGATCGATCACCTGCTGATTAACAAGGGGCTGTTTGCAGGAAGAGCAGTAAAAGACGGTGATAGGGATGCCCCAGGCTCTCTGCCTGGATACACACCAATCCGGCCGGTTCTCAATCATCCCGTAAATACGATCCCTTCCCCAGGGGGGAATCCAAGTCACCCCACCGATGGCCTTCAGAGCATTCTGCCTCAATCCTTTTTTATCCATCGAGATGAACCATTGCTCTGTGGCTCGAAAGATAATGGGGTCATTGGTCCGCCAGCAATGGGGATAGGAATGAACCATCATCTCTTCTTTCAGGAGTGCTCCCACCTCGGCCAGCTTCTTATTCACAGCATCATTTGCATCAAAAACGAACTGTCCCGCAAAGAAAAGGACATCCTGGGTAAAGCGGCCGTCATCATCCACCGGGCTGTAGACCTCCAGACCGTACTGCACTCCGCTTTCATAGTCCTCCTGACCATGGCCGGGCGCGGTGTGAACACATCCTGTTCCAGTGTCCAACGTCACATAAGAAGCAAGAATGATCAGGGAGTCTCGGTCGAGGAAGGGATGCCGGGCCTTGAATCCTTCTAATCTCTTTCCAGGAAATTTTTCCAATACTTCATATTTCTTGATCCCGAATTTCCTCATTACCCCTTCCAGGAGGCCCTCTGCGAGGATATACACCTCTTTCCCCACATCCACTGCCGCATAGGTAAAATCCGGATGAAGCGCAATTGCCAAATTAGCGGGGATTGTCCAGGGGGTGGTCGTCCAAATGATGATATAGACGGGTTTTCCACCCAGGTTCGGGAACTCCTTTCCGATTTCGGAGACCAGCTTAAATTTCACATAGATGGATGAGGAACGAAGGTCTTCGTATTTCACCTCAGCCTCAGCCAAAGCCGTTTTGCAGGTGGGGCACCAGTAGACGGGCTTCTTTCCTTTGTAAACCGAGCCATCCAGAAGGAACTTTCCGAATTCTCGAACGATGGTTGCCTGATACTCGAAATTCATGGTCAGATAGGGATTGTCCCACTCCCCAAATACCCCGAGCCGTTTGAATTCCTCTCTCTGAATGTCCACAAAACGGGCTGCGTATTCCCGGCATCTTCGTCGAATCTCGACGATCGAGAGATCGGCCTTCCTCGCACCGAGGCCCTTCTCCACTTCGTGCTCAACGGGCAACCCATGGCAGTCCCATCCCGGAACATAGCGGCTGTCAAACCCGGTCATGAACTTCGATTTAACGATGAAGTCCTTAAGGATCTTGTTCAAGGCAGTCCCGGTGTGAATGTTTCCGTTTGCATAGGGAGGTCCGTCGTGAAGGATATATTTGGGCCTTTCTTTGGCCTTTTGGAGGATTTGACGATAGATTTCCTTGACCCCCCAGTCGGCCAACATCTCAGGCTCCCTCTTTGCTAAATTGGCCTTCATGGGAAAATCCGTCTTGGGCAGATTTAGTGTGTGACGGTAATCCATTGCCTTTCCTTCCTGTCTGCAATCCTCATCATTATTTTATCAAATATTTCTGTTTATTGACCGAAAATCAAAAATCCTTTATTTTTAAAGGTATTTTAATAACATAGAAACGAGAACTTAGCAATCTCATATTCACCTGGAGGCTTTTGATGAAGATGGAAAAAAGGAGGGAGCGAGCTGCTCCTCGCCGGTTAAAGAGAAGAGGCGCAAAAAAGGAATGGAAATCCATCTTAGAAGGGATATCGCCAGGATCCCCGTCCCTTTGCAAGGCCTATCAATTGACGAAAAAGGCCTCCCGGGTTGGATTTGACTGGCCGAATATCGAAGGGGTGTTGAATAAACTGGAGGAAGAAATAAGAGAGTTTAGAGAAGCCCTTTCTCTACGGGACAGGAGGAAGATTCGTGAAGAAATCGGGGATCTTCTTTTTATCGTGGCAAACGTTTCGAGGTTTCTCCGTGTCCATCCGGAAGAGGCACTGAAAAAGTCCTTAGACAAATTCGTGTCTCGCTTTCATTATATTGAGACCTCCCTTTACAGGGAAGGAAAATCCTTCTCTCAATCGAACCTTGTCGAAATGGACCGATTATGGGAGGAATCAAAGAGGAAGGGGAAATGAGTTATGAGTTATGAATTATGAATTGCGAATCGATGGAAGCCGGCTTCGGATTTAGGATCTTTCAATCCATATTCCGAACTTGGAAATTTACGATTACATCAGAAATTCTGCGACGTTGAGATTGTATTCATTCGGGTCGAGGGTCTTGACGATGCTCCTCTTGAAGTTGCCGCTTGCATCGTCCCTTTCTTTCAAATCCACCACTTTTCCTTTCCGATACTCCCCGTCACCGTAATAAAGGAGGCAGACCTTGGGCCGGTCGATCAGTTCCGTGTCCTCTTGGATCTGAATAACAATTCCCATCTCATTGGTGTTTAACAAAACCAGGGTCCCGAGGGGAAAGATTCCGATCATGTTGATAAAGACCTTGACGATAGCGGGGTCGAAGTCTTTTCCACTTCGCTCCAGCATGATTCCCAGGATCTTTTCAGAAACATACGGGAATCGATTATAGACCCTTGGCCTCACCAGGGCATCGTAAAAATCGGCAACGGTGATGATTCTGCCAAAGAGGCTAATTCTTCTCTTCCGGGTGAGTCGTGGATAGCCGGTCAGGTCGTATCGCAGGTGATGTTCAAAGGCCCCTTGAATCATCCGGGTGGAGAGTTCTCCCCATTCTTTCATCCTCATGATGAGCTCTGTCCCTGCGACAGGATGGGTACGCATGATCGACCATTCTTCAGGAGACAAGTTCCCCGTTTTGTTGAGAATCTCCTTTGAAATTCGAGTCTTTCCCATGTCATGGAATAGGGCCGCCATGCCCAGATGAGAGAGGTGCTTTTTCGGAATACCGATCCTTTGCCCCAGGGCAATGGCATACATGGCCACATTCACGGAATGATTGAAGGTGTACTCATCATAGTTCTTGATATTCGCCAATCCCAGCAATGTGGAGTCATCCTGAAGGATGGCGTTGACGGCGTTTTGCATCAGGCGCTTGGCTTTTCGGATATTGAGCGCCTTTTGTTGATTGATACTCTCCACCACCTCTTTGACTAAACCGATGGACCTGAAATAGATCTCTTTCGAGTGTTTCTTCTGATCCTCCGAATCGACATAGATTTCCTCATCTTTGAAAAACTCCAATTTCCCGACCTCGATGGATCGGATGTTTCGGTATTCTAATTGTTTCTTGACATAAAGGTAATTGCTCTCGTTGTTCTGTTCCAGCCCCAGGATAAGATAGATGAAATCCTTTAAATGCTCTCCGCTCACTTCTTCTGTAAACTCCACCTCCCCGATCCACCGCTTCTTCATCTCCTGCCAAAACGCCTTGAAGATGGGGTATTTGTCGGCTCTCACGATGATCCGGGTATTATTGAAGAAGAAATTATCCCGAACGATTTTCAAGAAGAAATTTCCCTGAGATCGAATGATGCCGTTGATCGCCTGGACACATTCATGCGTGAGGCGATCGATGTTGACATTCTTCTGGTCATAGATGGCCGCTCCTCTTAGGAGCCGGGAGAATCTCGTGACAAATTCTGTTCCTAATTTCGTCGGCAGATGTTCATGATCCACGGTGGGTTTTTGTTCTGGCATCGAACGATTGACTCCTCGGAGGAATTAGCTCCTTAGCGCCTGAGCGCAAGCATCCCGGATGGATTCGTCCTTTGAGCGTCTCCCTTCCTCCAGGACGGCCTTTGCCTCGGGAGTTCCGATCATGGCCATCGCTCTCGCTGCTCCCAGGCGCATTTCATCCGTGGTCCCTCGACCAAACCAGCTCTTTCGCTCCAAGAATTGCTCCAATATAGGAACCGCCTCGTTAGAGCCAGCCATTCCGATAGCGTTAAAGAAAGCTTTGATTTCCACCGGCTCTCTCTTGTAAAAGTCTTTGGATTGAACCACTTCCAGAAGAGGGATGAGGCCCGCTTCTTTGCCTACTTTTCCTAAATTAATCGCTGCCATGCAGCGGATTCGAACATCGTTGTCCGTGAGCGCTTTGACCAATAATCCGACGGCCTTCGATCCACCGATGAGTCCCAGCGCCTGCACGGCTTCTCGCCTCACACGAATTTCCTCGTGGTTGAACGCCTTCAGGATGTATGGAAGGGATTGTTCCTTTCCGATTCGTCCTAAGATATAGGTGATATTTCGAACCAGGAACCATCTTCGGTCGTCAACAAAGGGAGTGATCAGATCAACGGCATTCTTCCCGATTTCAGAGAGCGCGTCACAGAATACCCTTCTCGTCTTCGAGTTCTTAAGCTCTCCCAGCAACTTGATGAGCGGCGTAATCGAGTTTTTTTGAAGAAGCGAGAGATAGGCGTTGACGTCTTCCAGGCGAATGTCTTCCCTCTCGAGAACCTTCCCGATACGGGCGATACGCACCTCGTCGCCGGCCTCCAGAATGATTTTTTGAATGGTCTCGATCTGCCAATCCTGTAACTCATAAGTCTTGAGGACGATATTCACTCGTTTCAAAAGATCGGTCGCTTTGGTGAATTCACCGAGGGTCAAAAAGGCGTCCAACGCTTTGATGAGGATATTGACCGCATCTTGATAGGGCTCAGGCTCTTTCTCCAAAGACAATATCTCAAAGAGAATGTCCAGAACATTGAAAATAAACGTTGGATCGATCTCAGCCTCAACATCCCTTCTCAACCCTTCGACTTCATTTGAGGTGAGGAAATAGACGCTTCGGTCCGAAACAAATGGGGCGGCTTCCTCGACCACCTTGGATACGATCTCATCCAAATCCCCCTCTTCGTCCGAACCTTCTTCTGCGGGGTCTACCTCCACGTGGTGAGACAGAGGTTTAAAAATAAGATTCTTCCTGAACTGGTCAATATTCTCCGGGACGATGACGGGTGTCTCCTCCAGGAATTCGTCTGTCGCCAAATGACTGATGTGTTCGAAATCTTTCTCCCACATCAGGGTAACGATGTCATCCTCCAATTGATTGATATTGTCGCTCTGTTTGATGATGTCAATGATCCCCTGAACCTCCCATTCTTCCAAGCCCTTCATAAAACGGATTTCCCTTAACCCGTCCTTGTAAAGAAGGAAAGCAAGACTCGTTTTTACATCCCTATTTTCGTAGATGGTCTTCCCTTTGAACGTGAGGTCGTATTCCTCCACCTGGATCACGAAGGACTCATACTTATTTAAGAAAAACTGGAACCTTCTAAGAAGCTGCTCTTTGAACCCTTTGAGGGTGGGATTGTCCGGTGGGTAAAAACGAAATGCCTTGATTGCCTTGACGAAGGCACTCGTCAAATCTCTGGCAAGGATGAACTCCTCATCCGATTCCACTCCTTCGATCAACGGTATCTCCGAACCGAGATCGAGAGCCTTTTTCTCTATCGAAACCTCTTCAGACATAAATTCCTTTGTCGGACCCCGCACACGTAAGGTGATGACCCTCACCGGCCACGGCGCGGGATCCAAGAGGGGCAACTTTCTAAGATGACTATATCTTTATGGATTTTGACAGCATTTGTCAATTATTTTTTTGCTTATTCCCCTCTTGATCAATTTATCAGTAAATGATATCTTCTGAATACTTAATGATTCTAAAGAATTATGACGGTTCGTTCTTCCAACCCTACGAAAGGCACGCTCTACATCGTTTCCACGCCCATTGGAAACCGGGAGGACATCACTCTAAGGGCCCTCCGCATCTTAAAAGAGGTGGATCTGATCGCTGCGGAGGACACACGGCACACTGGCCTCCTCCTGAGGCACTTCGGGATTCAAACCCCTCTCACCAGTTATTTTGAAGGAAACGAGTCAAGAAAAAAGGAATTCATCCTCTCCAAACTGACGCAGGGCGAGCGAGTTGCCCTCGTTTCAGACGCCGGCACGCCCGGCATCTCCGACCCTGGGTTCCGTCTTATTCAAACTGCCATCGAACACCAGATTCCCATTGTCCCTATTCCGGGTGCTTCTGCGGTGATCGCGGCTCTGAGCGTCTCTGGGCTTCCGACAGATGCCTTCGTTTTTAGAGGCTTTCTTCCCCATAAAACGAAGAAGCGAAGGGATCTCCTCGAGGAATTGGCAGCCGCAAGGGAAACCCTCATCTTTTACGAATCCCCCCATCGCATTTCTGAAACCCTGAAAGATATTTATGAAGTCCTGGGCGATCGGAAGATCGTCCTCACCCGCGAGCTGACAAAGATCTATGAAGAGGTTCTCAGGGGGAACGTCAGTGAGATCCAACTTCAGATCGGTGAACGGAAGTTAAAGGGCGAAATCACTTTGGTCATCTCCGGCAAAACACGGTGCGAAAAAGATAGCGAGAAGCGTTGATAGGGGATGGGAAAAAAGAGCGATGGAAAAGTTAGGGCAAATCCTGCCTCCCTCTCTTTATAATTGTGACCTTTGTATTTTTTGTTTAGAAGGTATGCAAATGAGGATAGCGTGGCGGAAGCGAAAGAAATGGAATAATTACTCCAATTTTTTCCTCATGTCATGCCCATGTCTTGACCCATCTTGCGGCAGCAAGGGCTGAGAGATTGGAGATGACCCCCAGAAGTCTGCGCTGATCAAGCAGAAGATTCTTAAACTCGTACTGAATGCCGATGACACCGATGGTCTCTTCAAGTGTTTTCATCGGTGTGAAGAAGAGTTTAACGCTCGGCAGGGTTTGCGTTCCCGCTCCGGCGGGCTCACCGTGTGCGTAAGTCCACTCGGCAACGGCCATCTCTTTGGGAGTGAGGTCCACGTCCGGCTTGCTTCGAGCCCAGACCTGGAGTCTACCATCTTTCCCGATGAAAAGCACAAAGGACGGTGCGTCCATGATTTTCGACAGGTACTTAATCGCAATATGACTGATGTGATCAAGAACAGTGGTACGAAACAGGGTCAGCACATTCTCCCATTCTTTCGAGTTCTGAACCATCCCGCCGAGAAATTGTTCAACGGGAGGAAGCATCAAGAACTCTTTGCTGATTTCTTCAATAAGGGTCACCCGCCTCACGCGAAGCTGTAAGAGAAGATTTTGTCTTTTTGTTATCTTGGCAAGCTGGCCGACGATGATGGAGGTAAGGAAGAAGACCAAGACATTAATGACGTCATGCGGGTGATACATGGTGAAGTGGTATCTTAGCTCCGTGAAGAAAAACTCGAAAGTGAGTAGGCTGATGATCGAGGAAAATATCGAAGGTCCGGTACCAAAGAGGAGAGCGCTCGCAATCGTCACAATCAAGTAGACATAAACCAGAGCAATGCGATTGACGAATCCCTGGAGGAAAAAGTTCAGCAGGGTCACAGCGGCGACCATAAGGGCGGTCAGGAGGTACTCTTTGGGATTGAGCGTAAGCCGTTCGGGCGTTGGTTTTACTTCTATCTCTCTCTTTTCAACGGTTGGCGTGATGAGATGCAGTTCAAACTCACTTCGGGTGTGCAGCAGTCGGGAGGCTGGTGAGCCCTTCCAGAATCCAAACAACATGGAGTGGAGAGGCTTGCCGATGACGATATGGTTAATATTATACTCACGGGCAAAACGCAGGATTTCATTCGCGACATCCGTTCCCGAAAGGGTTGCAATCTTTGCCCCCAATTCTTCTGCGAGATTCAATGCCTCGGCGATGTAAGCCTTGTCCTCATCTGACATCTCCTTCAGAGCAGGTGTAGAAACATGCACGGCATACCATTCGGCATGCGCATCCTTCGCAATCTGGTACCCCTTGCGCAGCAGTTGTTTTGCATAAGGACTCGGGGCCACGCAGACCATCAACCTCTCCCCTGCTGGCCAGGGCCCGGAGATAGCCTTTGCCCTCATATAATTTAGAAGCTCGGTATCCATTTTGTGGGCGGCGTGGGTGAGCATGAGTTCCCGCAGGGCAACAAGATTGCCCCGCTGAAAAAAATTCTGCATTGCCAGTTCCGCCTGCCTGGGAATGTATACCTTTCCTTCTTTCAGCCTCTCAAAGAGCTCCTCTAATGGGATATCGATTACCTGTACCTCGTCGGCTCGATCCAGAAAGGTATCGGGCAATGTCTCCTGTATACGAATTCCCGTAATTTTTTCTAACACATCACTCAGGCTTTCGAAGTGTTGAACGTTCACCGTTGTGTAAACTTCAATGCCGCTGTCGAGCAGCTCTTCAATATCCTGGTATCGTTTCGGATGGCGGCTGCCCGGTGCATTGCTGTGCGCCAGTTCATCTACCAAAACCACCGCGGGTCGCCGTGTAAGTATGGCATCAAGATCCAATTCTTCAAGAACAATACCTTGATATTCAACTCGTCGTCGCGGAATCATTTCCAGATCCTTGAGTAATGCCTCCGTTTCGATGCGGCCGTGAGTCTCCACAATACCCACCACCGCGTCCTCCCCGCGCTTCTTCAATACGTGGGCTTCGTTGAGCATGGCGTAGGTTTTTCCGACGCCCGGGGCGTAACCGAGAAATATCTTTAGCTTTCCCCTTTTTTCTTCCTCTCGCTCAACTTCCTTCAGGAGGGCATCCGGGTCTGGTCTTGTCGTATCGTTGGGGGTATCTCTGACTTCCATCTCTTAGAATGCCTCGGTTATCTCCATAACTTACATCAACCAGGGTGGTTGTGCAACCCGAAATAGAAAAAACCATTCCCCTTTTTGCGAGAATGGTTTTTTCTATTTCTGCTCCATCCGTTCAGTTTGCCCCCAGAGGGCGGGTGCGAAACCGCCACGGCGATCCTAAAAGGTGAAGAGGGTGTCCACGCTGAATGTCAACTGATGTTTGTCGCTACTGTCGAAGAGTGGCTGGTTAGAGCGGTCGTAGCGAACTTCCGGTCTGAACAGCCACTTCGAGAGGAACTTGTCGTTTGGGAAAGGCTTGATGGCCACGCCCACCGTGGCCTCGTAATAATTGGCGCTGATGGGCGTACCGGTGGAGAAGCCATCGGCGGCGTCTCTATACCACTCCAGCCGGGCGTTGAGCGTGAGGTGCAGATCGATCGCGTAGCTGACATAGCCAGCCACGCCTCCCCACTGCTTGTCACCGCTTGTTAAGCCGGGGATTTGCGGAGCATGGACGTAATCAATGCCCAACCCGAGGCTCAACTTTTCAGTGATCTTCTGGGTGGCAACCAGGTCCAGCGCGGTCCACCAGTGGTGGGCGTCGCCCTTAGGCAGATTGTGCCCGAAGCCCGTCGGGAACTCCGGGCCTTCCGTCATAACGAAAATGATGGAAGTCTTATCGCTGGGGGTAAAGGTGATGCGGCCCAAAAAGTCCAGGGCGCCGTTGGCGTCTTTAACGGACTGGTTCCAGCCACGCGTGAAGCCAGCATCAAACGACCACTTGGAGTTCGCCACGTAGGTGACCAGAACGCCCGTCTGTGTGCTCGGCTCAGCATAGAGAAACTGGTAGCTATAAGAATAGAGGGCCTTGGACGGATCGCCGAAGGCCCCGTAGATGTTAGCGCTGAAGTGCTCGAAGCCCGCCAGTTCGATCCATTTGCCTGCGCGGATTCGCACCGGCATGCCGGGGATGGTCACGTCCACATAGGCTTGGAGAAGATCCCCCTGATATCGGCTCGTCTGGCTATCACCCATCCCATTCGAGTGGACGAACGCAGCATCCGTACCCCAGATACCTTCCACGTGGAAACCGAGGTCAAACTGCTTCTTGGTCGGATCGACCGTGCGCTCGACGTTCAAACTGATCTTGTCAAGGGTACCCGTGTTCTTGAAACTGTTAAATCCGATGAAGGTTGGAACGTTGTGAGCACCCGAGGTGGCGTCATAAAAGTAGCCGCCTTCGATATAGCCGTAGATGTTGATCCCAGCCTTGTCCAAAGGTTGGGCCAGTCCCGCCTTGCTCAAAGCGAACATCAGCAGCCCGGGTGTCGGTGCGGGGGCCTCCGGCGGCTTTACCTCCTGGGTCTCTTTGTCTGAAGTCGATGCTGATCCCTCTTCGCTGCGTGCGTTAATCACAAATGGAAACATCATCAAAACCGCCAGAATCAAGCCTAATAATTTCTTTTTCATCTCTACCTTTCAAATTGATTTTTCTCTCTAATCTTAAGGGTTACACTTAGAAGACCGACAATAGTGATTGTCTGGAACAGAGCAAGGGAGCGATAAACCGGCTATGGCGAGGGCGCTCCGTAGCGCTTGCGAAGTTCGAGATTGACTTCAAGCACGTTGACGAACTTCTCACCTGCGAGCCCGAACCATGGCGCCGAGGCGTTCTCCTGCAATATCTCCTTGATCTCTTTTCGGACTGCATTCGGGTCGCGTTTCAGGTTGGCAGCCCATTTGGAGGCAACCCGGTTGAGCTGATACTCGGCGTTCTGAAGCGTGATATGAGGATCGAGTCCGGAGCCGGAAGTGGTGACGAGATCGCCGGGAACCTCTCGGAGATCAGCCTCAGGGTGATCCTGTCGCCACATATCAAAGAAGATCGATTGAATGTCCGAGCCGTCCTTGACCGGTTCAATTGTCGTTTGATCCTTGCCATCAGCTCCTTTGTGAGTAACGGCGGAGGGAAACTTCCCGGGGTTCTCCTTGGAAAAGTTCTCGAAGAAAATGACGGCAAGATCATCCGCTTTTGGTTGCTGGGTCCCCGGGTTGTCCTTAATCCACTTAGCGACTAAGGCGGGATGTGTTTTTGCCCAATCGTCCACGTATGCACCATTCTTGGGGTCCGCTTTCACCCAGGCCTGGGCCAGAGAGTTGTGCAGGTCTGCCCACTGCGCCACGATGCGAGCGTTTCCTTGAAAGACATCCTTTTGAAACCAGCTTTCGATGTCCGGTGCCACGAGTTCTCCTGCTTTGGGCCCGCCTCGATATTTCACAATCGGACCGAGCGTCCGGCCGACCCGGTCGCGCAGGGCGTAATTGGATGCCGCAAGAGATGACGAGGCTGAAGCAGACGCATCGTAGGATGCAGCAGATGGGCGGGGCTGAAAGTATTCGTCCTTAGTAAATGGTTGCGCAATGAGTCGCGATCCCACCGGTTTACCGTCAGGACCTGTCAGCAGGCTCCCGTTGGCCTGAAAGGGAAAGACGGCCTGTCCGACCACCCACAAACCCAATGGGTAAACGACGCAGCAGATGACCACCATCACTAACAACAGAAAGATGCTCTTCGAAATGTATTGCCACATGTTATGCCTCCCTGCCTGCCCCGCCCTCGGTCAGGACCGGGGCCGATAGGCACGCTTGATTCACCCCGTTAGAAATGATGCCCCGCTAATTTGCGGCGGGGTTAGATCCCAGAATAATTCCGGCGGGGTTTAGTGCCCCACTGGAATTTCTAACGGGGTTCACTACAGTATCAAATAGTCAAATGAAAACCCACCATGATCAGGTCAATCAGTTTGATGCCGATAAAAGGCAGAATCACGCCTCCCAGTCCCCAGATGAGCATGTTCCTGCGCAATAGAGCATCGGCACCGAGAGGCCGGTATTTAACTCCCTTGAGCGCGACCGGGATGAGCATGGGAATAATCAGCGCGTTGAAGATCACAGCCGACAAAATAGCCGAGGTCGGTGAATGGAGATGCATGATGTCGATCGCCTTGAGCCAGGGCAAGGTCCCTGCAAAAAGTGCCGGGATGATCGCAAAGTATTTGGCCACATCATTGGCGATCGAGAATGTCGTCAGGGCGCCTCGCGTTATCAGGAGCTGCTTTCCCACTTCCACAACTTCGATCAACTTGGTAGGATCACTGTCCAGATCGACCATATTGGCCGCTTCTTTAGCCGCCTGCGTGCCTGCGTTCATGGCCAGAGCAACGTCCGCTTGAGCCAGGGCCGGAGCGTCGTTCGTGCCGTCGCCCATCATGGCCACGAGCTTCCCGCCGGCCTGCTCCTTCCGGATATAAGAGAGCTTGGTCTCCGGCGTGGCCTGAGCGAGAAAGTCATCGACCCCCGCCCGTGCAGCGATGGTTGCAGCCGTTAGAGGGTTATCTCCGGTGATCATAACGGTCCGCAGCCCCATCTTCCTCAGCCGCTCGAAACGCTCATGCATGTGGGGTTTTAAAATGTCTTCAAGAACGACCACGCCGGCGATACGGCCATCATCAGTGACGACCAGAGGGGTTGCCCCTTTGGATGCCACGCTATCGACCAATGCGTTGATCTCACCCGGCACGCTGCCATGGTTGTCCTGGACGAATTTGATGATGGCGTCTGGTGCTCCTTTTCGTATTCGCCGGCCCTCAGGAAGATCGACGCCGCTCATGCGTGTTTGGGCTGTAAATGGCACAGACTGCGCGTCCCCTGGCACGCTGATAGCGGCTTCGCTTTGCTTTTCGAACAATTTGACGATGCTCTTCCCCTCGGGCGTCTCATCAGCGGCGGACGCCAGGGCAGCCAGTCGCCCAACGTCGGCAGCCGAATAATTTCCTATCGGTAAGAACGTTGTTGCGTTCCGGTTCCCTATCGTGATCGTGCCTGTTTTATCGAGCAGCACGACATCGATGTCGCCGGCCAACTCCACTGCCTTTCCGCTCTTGGCGATGATGTTGGCCTGCAGAGCGCGATCCATACCCGCAATTCCGATGGCGGCAAGCAACGCACCAATGGTCGTGGGAATGAGGCAGACTAAGAGCGCAACGAGGGTCGGAACATCGGTGCCGAGGCTTCTCAAGGGCTCTTGAAGGCCCAGGTAGCCCATCATGTATTGCTCGGCGTTCCAGGCCATGGGCCAAAGCGGGATAACCACAATTAAAAAAGCCAGCGTAAAGGCGGACAGTAGCAGCGTGAGAGCAATCTCATTCGGACTTCGCTGACGGATGGCGCCCTCCACCAGCGCGATCATCCGGTCGAGGAATGAATCACCTGCTCCGCTGGTGATCTGAACAACGATCCGATCAGAGAGCACGACTGTCCCGCCCGTCACGCCCGACCGGTCGCCGCCCGCGGCCCGAATCACCGGCGCAGACTCGCCGGTAATCGCGGACTCATCGACTGAGGCGATCCCTTCGATGATCTCCCCATCTCCAGGAATCGTTTGTCCCGCCTGTACGACCACCCGATCGCCCGGTTTCAAAACCGTCGAGGAAACCTCCTCGATGATCATGGCTGCACTCAACCGGTAAGCCACCGTATCGTGACGGGCTCGCCTGAGCGAATCGGCCTGGGCTTTACCGCGAGCCTCCGCAAGGGCAGTGGCAAAGTTCGCAAACAACACGGTCAGGAAAAGCCACGCATCAAGCGCGATAAAATACGTAATCGGCACCTGACTGGCCTGCTTACCCCATGCCGCCTGCAGGATGAATAGAAGGGTCAGGAACGCACCCACTTCGACCACAAACATTACAGGATTCTTCCACTGGATGTCGGGCCGCAGCATGACGAACGCCTGCTTCAAGGCCGCTTTCGTTGTCTCTTTCTCCAGTAGTGCTCTCCGTTTCATACGGCGCAGCGACCGCGGCTGCTCCGAAGGCAAGGGCGTCGTCTTCACGGTTTCCGTAGTATCGGGTACTTTATTCATGTCGCACTCCTTTGAATATTTCATTTATCTCGCAATTCGTATTATTAGGGGTCCAATGAGTTTCCATAAACGATCGTCAAATGTTTCCGGTCAGCCGCCAAAAGGGATGGGACCCAACTGCTCTGCAAGCGGTCCCAGTGCAGCGACCGGCAGGAAGAGCAAGGCGCCGATGATAAGGATCGTCCCGAGCAAGAGGATGCCAAACGTAACGGTGTCCGTGCGCAAAGTTCCCAGACCAAAGGGGCTCGATTTCTTCTCTCCGAGAAATGCCGCCATGGCAATCGGGGCGACAATGGGAAGATAGCGGCTGAAGAGCATCACGAGGCCCGCTGCGATATTCCATGGGATGGCGGTCGGCGCCGGATTCGGATTGCTTACCAAACCGTAGGCAACCGACAATCCGTCGAAGGCGGAACCATTATTGGCGGAGGCCGAGGAGAAGTTGTACAGCATTTGTGTAAAACCATCAGCACCAGGATTGCTGACGGCTTTGAGCCCCCAGCTCGTTGCAGCGAAGAGCCCGGTGGGGAAGAGAATCATGAACGGATGGACCAGAAGGGCGATGATTGCCAGTTTTACCTCCCGGCCCCCGATTTTCTTACCCAAATACTCAGGCGTCCGGCCTACCATCATGCCGGCCACGAAGATCCCGATGATTAAGTAGAGCAACAGATTGATCATCCCTACCCCCTTACCGCCGTAGATACAGTTCAGCCACATCCCGACCATGGGCGCTAAGGCTGCAATCGGGTTGAGGCTGTTTTCCTCTGCGTTCACTGCACCACACGTTACGTCTGTCGTCAGCGCATCGAAGGTGGCGCCTGCCGAGGTCCCGAATCGCATCTCTTTGCCCTCGAGATTGCCTAAGTGCTGATCCACGGGCAAGCTTGCGACCGGGGCCAGAGTGACTACCCGTTTCCCACCCGGCGCCGTGGCGCTTGGGATTTCGAATGTTCGTGCCACAGGATGGCCGGTCAGTCCAGGGTTTGGTTTCAGTGTATCGTAGTAGACTGCCCATACAACGGTGGCAGCCATCAACAACAACATAACTGAGAAAATGACATAGGCATGCCGCATCCGACGGAGCATCCTGCCGTACATCAGCACGAGCGCAAACGGGAAGATCATCATTGCCAGGGTATTGAAAAAGTTGGACAATCCGGTGGGATTTTCAAAGGGGTGCGCGGAATTCATACCGTAAAACCCACCCCCATTGGTTCCAAGCATCTTCATGGACTCGAATGCCGCCACCGGCCCCACTACAATGGTCTGCTGCTTCACCTCGCCCTTGTCCGTGGTTCCCATGGCTGCAGGTTCGAGTGTCGAGACCTGGTGGGAGCTTTTAAAAGTCATGGGACTGCCTTGGATCAGAAAAATAAGGGCGATAACAAAGGCGGCGGGCACGAACATGTAAACTAGTACCCGCCACATGTCTACGAAGAAGTTGCCAATTTTGGACTCGCCACGGAAGAGCCTGATGATCGCGGTCAGGGCGCATAGGCCGACTGCGGCAGACATAAATAGCATGGAGATGGCAAAGAAAATCTGGCTGAAGTTCGATAAAACCTGTTCTCCGGAATAGTGCTGGAGGTCCGTGTTCGTTATGAAGGAGGTCACGGCTTGAAAGATAGTAGAGGGAAAAATCATCCCCTTGCTATCGGGATTCAGCGGCATCCACGGCTGAAGTGCCAGAACCACATAGCCGTAGACGAACATCAAGGTGTTGAAAAGGAGCAATACGATGGTATACTGCTTCCAGTTCTGGGGGCCGCTATCCAAGCGTTTTTCGAACCAGCCCAAGACAGGCAAAGGCCGGTATTTTCCATCCATGATCCATGCCATGTAGCGACTTAAAGGAAACGCAATGAGGGTCGCTGCTGCAAGTAGTGAAAAGGGCAGAAGCCAGGTTTGAATAAACATTATTTATCTCCTTTCTGTATCTCAGGATTCGCTGTCGGCCTTCAGAACCATTCCGGCCGTACAAGGGCCGCAACCAGGTAAATGAACAAGAAGGCTGCAACGGCCGCTGTCACATAGATCATCATCGGCATCACCTCATCTTCTTATATTTTCTCGCAAGCGATAAAAAACAGGTACATTATTCCCATCGTTACAATGCCCAAGAAAAACATCGCCGGAAACCAAAATGCAAGATTCATTTCAAGATTCCTCCCAAGATTTCGGTGATTCCTTTCAGGTGTATGGCAAAAACATACACAAAGAAAAGAAGTGCGTCTATACTTAAAGTTATGTAATTTACTACCAAAAACACTGTATTTCCGAGTCAGCCTAGACGACCCATTTATTATTTCCACCCCCTTTTCGACAGATATACCTCACACTTCGTCATAATAAATATCCTCCTGCAGAGCCGGGGGCTTTACGATTGCCTGACCGCAATCGGTTAAAATCAAAACCAAGAAGCATTCACTATTCTGTTTCGTTGCTGTTGCCGTCATTCATGCCCCGATTTCCATCGGGTAAACTCCAGCAGGAATCCAGTGTTTCTTCTGGATTCCGGGTCGCGTTCCACTTGCCCGGAATGACGATCCTACTCCCGGAACTGCCAAACTCTGAGAGTCTCCCGGCAGGGCCGGGGATTCACCTACGTGATAATTAATTGCACCCTCCAAAAAAAAAGGTAGAGAAGGATCCTCTACCTTGGATTCTCTTTCCCTTAGTCGCCTGCGGAGTTAGCTGACGGGTTAGGATTAAGGGATATCCTTTCCGATGGACTCGGAATTCACCCCGGGAAAAATGGTTCCCCCGCTTATTTCAATTCGGCCTTTTTTAAATATTGAAAAACAATTCTACCCGATTGTCAATAGAATTATCTGCTTTCCGTTTCTTTGATCAAGCAATCTTTATGCCAGTTGAAAGGGCGATAGGAATTTAATTTATTTTCTCCGAATAATTGAATGGTTAGAGAAGGTTTCTACCGGCAAGGATGTTCTCTGAACTATCATTTGAAAGAAATTGTATTGCTTGATCTTAGGCACCCTGATAAAAAACAGACAATGCTAAATAATTTTATAATGGCCTCCTCACACCATCTGCCACGGAAGGATTAGTTCGCTTTCACATTTAACGAGTCCGAGGATCTTACGAGTTTATTATTATCAACATTGATCCAACGCGCAGATGTGACTTTTGGTTGCCTGGTTTAAACATTACCATCCATTTACAAAATTTTTGATATTTTGGACAGAATGGTGCCTCCGTTCGTTGTTCCCTAATCATTGCCAATTCTTGCTGGTGTCTAATTACCTTTTAATATTCAAGACCTATTGAATTGAAGCAATCGAACCTGTACTTTGGCAATTATTTTGCACAAAAAACTGACGAAAAAGTGGAAAAAAGGGGTCAAGATTACGCCTTTAATGGACAAAGACATTGTCTTAACAACCGGTGAGGCTATCCAATATCTCAAGATTTCCAAACCCACATATCTCAAGCACATCCGGCTTGGAAGAATCAAGGCTGTCAAAGCGGGAAGCGGCTGGAGGGTTCACCAATCCGAGTTGTACCGCTTTCTCAAAGTAATAGAAAGGTAATTATAGTATGAATGAAAATTCATCAACCCCGGCTGAACTCTGCATCGGCCCTGACATCGCCGAGCAGAAAAGAGCCGAGGAGGAAATCACTGCACGGGAGAACCGCTATCGACGAACGATTGCAGGTTCCGGACAGCTCCTGCGCGAGTACGATGTCGACACAGGCGGCATGCGGTGGGGAGACTGCCTCGCACGGGTATTGAGGTATTCGGTTGATGAGATGGAAGGGTGAGCAGGTCAGAAGATATCGGCTGAGAAGATATAGATTTCAGTATCTTTTTCTTTCCACGCATTGGAAGGGAGGCCTGCCTTTTGGCAAGTGTGTTCTACGAAGGTCTGGCGGTCCCAGCCGTATTCCGTTGCCACCTGGGGCAGGAGAAGCCCCGAGAACCACCCCTTTTTAATATAGATCCCGTGCTTTCCAACCTGAATCTCATCCACATCTTTGATCCTTCTGAGAGGGGTCAAAACAGATATCTCAAACTCCAACTCTGAAAGCTCATTCTCTCTTACGGGCGGGAACCGAGGGTCGCGGAATGCCGCTGCATCGGCCATGTCTTCAACGGTCTTGTGAAGCGGCCCATGCCCCTCAATGTATCCAATGCAACCCCTCAACTGCCCTCTCTTGTGAATGGTGACGAAGGCCCCCCTGTTTTCCCTCAGAATGGGCGATTCAATCTTGAAGTCCGGGACGGGCTTCCCTCTCGCCTTATTTTCGACCACCGTTCTCGCTATATGACGGAGGCTCTTCTTCTCATCCTGATTTAACCCCAGATCAACGCCAACCTTCCTTTCCTCTTTCATTTTCTCTTTTCCCCGGCTGGCTTATAAAAAACTCCAGCCCATACCCCACGACGCAACTCCGATCCCCGTCACAACGATTCATCTCCCCGTCCCTGTCTGCTGTCCAATAAAAGCGTTACCGGTCCATCGTTGACAAGATGAACCTCCATCCTCGCCTGAAATTCCCCTGTCTGAACCGGAATGTTTTGCTCCTTCAACTTCAAAACAAATTGTTCGTAAAGACGTTTCGCCGTGAAAGGCTCTTCCGCCTCTGTGAAAGAGGGCCTCCTTCCTTTCCGGCAATCGCCGAAAAGAGTGAACTGGGAGACCACCAGTATCTCTCCACCGATCTCTTTTAATGAAAGATTGAACTTCCCGGAGGTGTCTTCGAAGATTCTGAGTTCAGGTATCTTAAAGCCCAGAAAAGTGACGTCGCTCTCTGTGTCTCCCTTTCCCACACCGAGGAGTACCAGAAGGCCCTTTCCGATCTTTCCAGAAACTCGGCCATCCACGCAAACCTGGGCAGATTTTACCCTCTGGATCACGGCCCTCATCTTTATCGTGTCCGTGTCCGCGCCACGTGTCCGCCACTTTTGTCTGAAATTCGTTCCTCGTGACTCGTGACTCGTAATTTGTGAACTCTCAATTCATAACTCATAACTCTTAATTCTTAATCTTCTTTCTCTTTATCCTTCTTGGCTTGAGCGATCACCTTCTCAGCCAGTTGGGCGGGGATTTCTTCATAGTGGGAGAATTCCATGGTGAAGGTTCCGCGACCCCCCGTTTTGGAGTTGAGGTCCGGAGCATATTTCAACATCTCAGACATCGGGACATTGGCTTCAATCACTTGATAATTTCCTTTGGAATCGACTCTCAAGACCCTTCCCCGGCGGCTGTTGAGGTCGCCGATCACATCACCGATGTTTTCATCCGGTGCCGTCACCGCCACCTTCATGATGGGCTCCAGAAGCACCGGGCTGGCTTCCTGGACCCCTTTCTTAAAAGCCATGATCGCAGCGATCTTGAATGCCATTTCCGAGGAGTCAACCTCATGAGATTTCCCATCATAGAATCGGACTTTCACGTCCACGACCGGATAGCCGGCCAGGATGCCGCTTTGCATGGCCTCCGTAATTCCCTTCTCAACCGCTGGAACAAAATTCCTTGGGACGTTCATCCCTGTAAGGGCGTTTTCGAATTCGAAACCCGACCCCCGAGGAAGCGAAGAAACATCGAAATGGACTTCAGCGAACTGCCCCCGGCCCCCGGTCTGTTTCTTATGACGATAGATCACCCCGGTCTTCGATCCGCGGATGGTCTCTTTATACGGAACTTTCGGGACGCTGAGGTTGACTTCCACTCCGAATTTCCTTTTTAATTTTTCAACGATAACTTCCACATGGGTCTGCCCCACACCGGAGAGAATGATCTCCCCGGTTTGTTCGTCCCGGCCCAGCATCATCGTCGGGTCTTCTTCGTGGATGCGTGCCAGCGAAGCAGTAATCTTGTCCTCATCCCCTTTGCTCTTCGGGGTCAAGGCATAAGAGATGACGGGAAGCGGAAGTTTCGTTTCTTCGAACACAATAGGCTTTTTCTCCTCGGAGAAGGTGTCACCCGTCGTGGTTTCTTTCAGTTTTGCAACCGCCACGATATCCCCTACCCCAGCGAAGCCTACGGGCTTCTGCTTCTTTCCCTCCAACAGGAAAATCTGGCCGATCCTCTCCCTCACGTCTTTTTTGGAATTGTAGAGGGTGGAATCTGCATTCACCGTCCCGGAATAAACCCTGAACAGGCTCAGTTTTCCGGCAAATGGATCAGCGATCGTCTTAAACACAAAGGCGGAGAAAGGCGCATCTTCTTTGGGTTCACGGGTTTCAGGTTCTCCCGTCCTGGGATTCTTTCCCTGAACCGGTCCCCTCTCCGAGGGTGAAGGAAAACAGGAGATCGCCAGATCCAGAAGAGGTTGAATCCCTATGTTTCGAGTGGAGGAGCCGCAGACGGCAGGAACCAATTTTCTTTCCAAGGTTCCTTTTCGAAGACACCGAACCGTCTCCTCTATCGAAACTTCTCCCGACTCTAAATATTTTTCCATTAACTGATCGTCCATTTCCACTACGGTCTCGACCAACTTCTCACGAAGTCGTTCTACCTCTTCTTTCATGTCCGCAGGGACATCCTTGAGCTCGAATTGGCCGCTTCCGTCTTCACGGTAGAAATAGGCTTTTCTCTGAATCAGATCCACCACTCCCTTAAAACTTCCGTCTCCTCCGATGGGAAGTTCAACAGGGACGGCGGTTTGGGATGGAAAGGTCTTTTTCACCTCATCCACCACTTTGAGAAAATTGGCCCGCTCCGTATCCATTTTGCTGACATACAGAATTCGCGGGACTTGAAATTCATTGGCGTATCCCCACACCGTGTCTGTTTGTACCTTGACCCCCGAATTCCCGCTGACGACGATGATGGCCCCGTCTACCACCCTCATGGAGGCCTTTGCCTCTGCGATGAAATTGGCATACCCCGGCGTATCAACGACATGAAACGAATGCTTATCCCACTCAAAATGAGAAAGAGAGGCGCTGATGCTAATTTTCCGATTGATCTCCTCTGGTTCAAAATCCATCAAAGCGGAACCGTCATCGACGCGGCCAAGCCGGGTATTCTCGCCCGTGTCAAAGAGAATGGCCTCGACCAGGGAGGTCTTCCCCTCACCGCCGTGGCCGAAGGTTCCTATGTTTCGAATCTGGGTCGGTTCGCCTCGCTTCATCTCTTCTCCTTTCCGTGGTCCATCCTATCCGAGAGTTAATGTATTAAATTACCTTTTTTTTCAATAAAAAGTCAACCCTTCCTTCGGCCATCGTTGACACAGGAGTACGATTTTCTTACAATGTTTCGTAAAGAGGTTTTCATATGAAGAGTTCTGTCTTTCTTTCAGATCTGAAGGTTGAATCAGGGAGGACCCTCCTGGACAAATTGGACATCCTTTTGGATCGAGCTGATCTAAAGGGAAAGGTCAAAGAGAGGGATTTGGTTGCGATTAAACTCCACTTTGGGGAGAAAGGAAATACGGCCTATGTGCGGCCCATCTTTTTGAGAAGGGTGGTGGATCGGGTCAAACAATATAAGGCGAAGCCTTTCCTAACCGATACCAACACTCTCTACGTTGGAACCCGGGCGGAGGCGGTCTCCCATCTAACCACCGCTCTTGAAAACGGGTTCACCGAGTCTGCCGTGAATGCACCCATTCTGATTGCCGACGGGTTGAGGGGCAATAGCGCCGTCAAGGTTCGGGTTGACAAACGTATTTTCAAAACGGTTTCCATCGCCCGAGAGATTCACATGGCGGACGGACTGGTTGCGGTCACCCATTTCAAAGGTCATGAGCTCTCCGGGTTCGGAGGGGCTTTGAAGAATTTGGGAATGGGGTGCGCCAGCCGCGAAGGAAAGTTAAGTCAACATTCAAATATTTCTCCCAAGGTCAATGGGGAAGCCTGCAAAGGATGCAAAGCCTGCCTCAGTTGGTGTGCCCAGGAAGCCATTTTGATGCAGCCGCCTCCATCTGGGGTCGAAACCAAACACAGCATTGCCTTTATCGATCCCAAAAAGTGCGTCGGGTGCGGAGAGTGCATACTCACGTGTTCTTCAGGGGCGATTCAAGTCCAATTGAACGAAAGCATCCCTATGTTCCAAAAGAAAATGGTCGAATACGCCTATGGTGTAGTCCAGAAGAAAAAAGGGAAGACCCTCTGTTTAAACTTTCTCACCCAGATCTCTCCTGCCTGTGACTGCTACGGGTATTCCGATACACCGATTGCCAATGATATCGGAATCCTTTCTTCTGAAGATCCGGTGGCGATCGATCAGGCATCGGTTGATTTGGTGAATCGGCAGGAAGGAAACCGATCTTCTAAACTTCCGGGAGCCTGGAAACCAGGAGAAGATAAATTTAAAGCGATTTATCCGCAGGTGGACTGGAGTATTCAGCTTGCCTATGCCGAAGAGATCGGGCTGGGAACAAGGGAATACGAGTTGATTAGGATTTAAGTACAATATCCCTGTATGTAGGGCAACCCTTTAGGGTTGCTCCTAAACAATACGTGCTCAATTTATATCGTGAATAAATCAAATTCAAAGGAGCCGAGAGATTTGTATTTCTTGAAGCCGTCCACTAGTCCTTTTCTAACTGGATTATCAAGAATATAGCGTGCAACGTTCGTTGTATCTTCTTCTCTTCTTAGCACATGCTCATAATAATTAACTTGCCAAAGCGGGAGGCCCGTTTTCTTTTTATAATAAAAGCCCGTGGACTGCTTATATGAGGAGATAAATCTCCTCATGTCCGAATTGTTTTCTTTGCCCTCTATCAAAAGATGAAGATGGTCTGGCATAAAACAGTATGCCCAGACTTTAAATCCGAAAGAATTTGACTTTTCTCACAAGATGTCAGTGAGCCATTCAACAAGAAGAAGGTCATCCTTGAAAACCCACTCTTTATTGTAAGTGCAAACTGTGACGAAATAGCGAAAGAAGCCTCTATAATCGAAACTCCTCAATCGAACGCGTTTTTTGTGGATAATTTCCATGCTTCGCAGGGTAAAGTTTTTGAGCAAGGCTAAAGCCTTGCCCTACAGATCTATTAGCTATAATCTACCGTCAACCAAGCGCCACAATTAATACTTTACTTCTTTCAAAAATAATCCTTGGGCAGGGGCAGTGGGGCCTGCTTCTCTTCTGTCCTTGGAATTCAAGATCTTCCGCAAATCGGCAGCCTTTCTCTTTCCTTTTCCAATCTCGACTAACGTTCCAACGATGGATCTCACCATTTGTTTCAAAAAACCACTGGCTTCGATCTCGAACCGGATGAGGCCATCTCGCCCCCTCTTCCATTCCGCCCGGATCACCCTTCGAATGGCTGTACGGGTGGGAGAGCCCACCGTGCGGAATGCAGAGAAGTCATGCTCTCCGATCAAACTCTGAGTTGCTTTCTTCATCTCCGTCAAATTCAGCCTTTGAGGAACATGCCATACATACCCGCGGTGAAAGACTGACCGAAGATTCCGGTTGAGAATTCGGTATTCGTAGACTTTGCTTTTCGAATGCTTTCGTGCGTGAAAGCCTTCGTCAACCTCTTCTACCTCTTGAATCACAATATCAGGAGGGAGGAGACTGTTGAGCGCCCTTTGGATCGTACGGATGTCCATCCGGCTTTGCGTCTTAAAGTGAGCTACCTGGCCCAAGGCATGAACCCCCGAGTCCGTTCTCCCGGAACCAGCCAAACGGATTCTTTCGCCTGTGAGACGTGACAGCCTCTCTTCAAGCACCCCCTGTATCGTTGGGCCCCCAGGTTGGACCTGCCATCCCTGATAATTCGTTCCATCGTATTCAATGATAAGTTTGATATTGCGCATTAGCTTTCCACCCTCAGTAAACCCCGTCAGAAATTCCAGCGGGGCATTATTTCTAACTGGGGTAAATGAGGGCGCTACATCACTTTCTTCTGCTTTCCACCTTCGGCCTTCTGCTCACGAGCTTCAATGCCCATCCTTGCTTGATGGATATCGCTCCTGACGAGCAGACTTCCTGACAACAGAAACAACGGATACACTCACCATAGTCGAAGGCAAGACCTTCACCCGTCTTCTTCAAAGCCTTTGCAGGACAGATCTCTGCGCAGCGCTCACAATCTTCACACAGCTGATCGTCAATCCAGGGTTTGGAGGTTAATGCATTCTTCAGCGCCTTTCTCACAAACCCGGGGAGATTCCAGGTGACCGCAAAGGGTGGAGGAAGCTTGAAGCTGGAAATTTTGGACGCCTCGATCGATTCTCCCAAGACTTCAATCGAATCCCCTCCCAGCCCATCTTCAAGGGCCACCTGATTTGTGGGGATCGACTTCCTCGGGATACCTAAGAGATCGCACACGACGAGATCAATGCTCAGCGCATTTTTACTCGCCAAAATCAATCCCAGTGGAATCGGGTCTCCACTTCCGGGCCCATTTCCTTCCATACCCACGACGCCATCGAGAATCGTCAACGAGGGCTGGACGACCCTGTACAGATCCAATAGAACCTGGGCAAAGGCCTTCCGGCTCTCTCCCGCCCTGAGATGCCACAAAGGCTTCCTCGGACCAGGAACGCATCCGAAAAGATTTTTCACTCCCAGGGTGAGAACCATCTGCGCGTGGGTCTTCCATTTCGGAAGATTAATGACGACTTCTGCATCAAGAACTGCCTGGTCAACTTCCAGCTGTTTAAATATTTTTCCTTCCACTTTCGAAGGAAGAGTAGGTCTGTTGAATTCCACAAGAGGGCATTTCATCTCATCCGCCACGGCCTTGATGCCGGCTTTCTCCGCGGTTCTCATCAGGCCTCCGACCGAGGGACTATCCCCGATGAACGGAATGCCTCCTGCCTCTCGAACGATCTGAATCATTCCTCTAACGACAGAGGGATGGGTGGTCACAGCTTTTTCTGGAGATTTTCCATAGAGGAGATTGGGCTTAAGGAGAACCCGTGGCTTCCCTCGGCTTCCCTCGGCTTCGCCGAGAGGCGAGCGCCGAGAGGCGAGCGCCCCGAGGCGAGCACGACTGCCCTTATTTACAAAAGCCTGAATCCCTCCAATCAGGTCGATGGCCTGCCGAAGTGCGCTCAAGACTTTTTCTTCACCGTAATCTTTGCATTTGACAATAGAGACAGAAGATTCCATCTAACCCATATGTTCCTTTCCGGTCATTTCACGAATAGAGATTTCGATCACCGCCGTCCTCTTGAGAATCTCCCCAGTTACTTCTTTATAGCCACCCTCGGGTTGGTATTTCTGCATCATCCTCTCGAGAATTTTCAATTTTTTGTCAAGCCTGCTTACAATGGCAGCACTTCCCTTGACGATGACGCTCCGGTAGTAGTAGGTGCTTCTGCAGGCGGGTTCTACGACCGCCACATAGGCAATGGGCTCGTCCACCTCAAAACAGACGGGACTACCTCGACGGATATCGCTGATCTTTTCCCCCTTCGTTGAGGAATGAAGATAGATTTTTCCGTTCCAATAAATAAAGTTAACAGGCTTGATGACCGGAAAACCCTTACGATTGACGGTGGCCATTCTGCCTACCTCAGCCTGCTCTAAAATAGCTAAGATCGTTTCCTTATTCCTTAGTTCCCGATCCCGGCGTCGCATTAGTCGTTCTCCCAAACTCGCATAGGGCATAGAGCAGAGCGCATGGCGTTGAAATCCCTCACCTTCTATTCCTTTGCCCTATTCACCCCAGCAATATTCTGTTCTTTATTCCGCATTCCCTGCCTCGCCGACGGCTCATCAAGGCAGGCGCAATCCGCCACGGTACGGGCGGTCGTATCGACCGCATTCTGCAATCACCTACCCCTAACCACCCCTTCCCTGAAAATGGGCACAAGAGAGCTAATATCTATTTGAGCACAATAGGCAAGGTCATCCTCAAAGCCGCGGTTAATCAGCTCTTTTCCGTGACGGGAGAGATGGAAAGCCTCCAACAGATTGCCTTCGAATCTTTTATAAAGGATCTGGGCGCACTGGGAGGCATCCGTCAGAGAAATGGATTTCTTCCTTTTCTCTGTGATCAGATCAATCAACATTCCTCCGCAGATGGTGTCTTCCAGAGAAAAATTTCCCTCATCCCCTGAGGCGAAAATATGGAGGTCCTTGCCCGATTCAAGACATCTCTGTGCTACGGCTCCTATGTTAAAAAAACTTCCCACTAAAATTTCTTTCCCGGAAGAAACCAAATGAAACGCTTTTGTTCCATTGGTTGTCGTCAGGATCAATTTTTTCTCTTTTACCTTTTCCGCAACATACTCTCGAGGAGAATTCCCTAAATCAAATCCCGGGATATTCCGACTCTCCCTCTCCCCGCCCAAAAGCGCAGAACCTCTTGGAAAGGCCTTAGCCATTTGAAGGGCCTCCTCTACACTGCCCAGAGGAAGGACCTCTGATGCTCCCTCGGACATGGCATGGATGATGACAGAAGTTGCCCTGAGAACGTCGATGACCACAACGACTCGATCAAAAAGAAGATTGGGGTTGGGAGCAGAAGGTAATAACCGAATATCGATATTCATGGGGAAAAATTATCACACCTTCGGGTCTAATTCAAGACATGAGCCTTACCCATGCTTGATAATCAATTTTTTGACAGAAGAGGTTGCAATTTGAAACGGGAGATGTTAGCTTGGATTTTGGGGTTTGGTAAAATCGAATACGGATATCTTAGATCTTTTTTCTCGAGCGGGAAGGCTATCGGACGATCATGAGAGCATTCTATGCAGCAGTTACTTGTCTGTTTCTGCTGTTTTTTTTCGCTTCCTCTGCCATGCCAGTCGTTGAAGAGTACATGCCTCCTCCGATGACTGAAGGAATGTTCCCCTGCAGCAACTGCCATGCGACCATGGAAGTAAATCGAAAGAAGAGGGTCTTGAAAGAAGAGCACACGGATATCAAGCTTCATCATGCCGAAACGATGAGATGGTGCCTCGACTGCCATGATGCGAAGAATCGGGACAAACTGCGGCTTTATAACGGAGATTTGATCGACTTCACAGAAAGCTATCGCCTCTGTGGCGAATGCCATGGAAATGTCTATAAAGATTGGAAGGCTGGCCTTCATGGAAAGCGGGTGGGATATTTTGCCGGGCCAGGCAAGAGGACTTATTATCTCTGCGCCAACTGCCACAACCCCCACGATCCCAAATTCAAACCCTTGAAGCCCGAGCCTCCGCCTTACCGTCCGGAAGAAAATCACGATGGAATATCAAGATAAGCAACGTTACACGCGAAGGGAGTTTCTCCGCAATCTTTCCCTGACTACCGTGGCAGGAATGTCTATCCCGCTCCTCTCGTCCTGCTCAAAGGAGGAGGCTGAAGACTTCCTCCAAAAACATTTTCATGAAATGACTCGCGAAGAAAAGAAAGTTGTCATTGCCAAGCTGGAAGAGAGGTACTCGCGAAAATACGGAAAGAAATTTGAGATCAGCACGAAGGAAGCCATTCCCAACACCCTCTGGGGTTATGGTCTTGAACTTTCCCGGTGCATCGGCTGCAGGCGATGCGTTTATGCGTGTGTAAGAGAAAACAATAATTCCCGATACAAGCCACAGCTCCATTGGATCAGGGTTCTCAGGCTGAAGCGAGGAACGCTGATCAATCTTGACGACTCCGAGCATTACTACGATCCTCCTCAGGTGCCGGAGAAAGGATTCCTCTATCTCCCGGTGCAGTGTCAGCACTGCGAGGATCCTCCTTGTGTGAAGGTATGTCCGGTCCATGCCACCTGGAAAGAACCGGATGGATTGGTGGTGGTCGATTACAACTGGTGCATCGGCTGCAGGTACTGCATCGCCGCATGTCCTTACAAGGGAAGGGTCTTCAACTGGGCAGAGCCGAACATTCCGCCCGAGGAAGTGAATCCTTCGGTCCATTACCTCGGAAACAGGCCGCGGATGAAGTGTGCGGTAGACAAGTGCACCTTCTGTATCCAGAGGGTGAGAAATGGAAGGTATCCGGCTTGCGTGGAGGCCTGTCCCACGGGGACGAGGAAATTTGGAAACCTTCTCGATCCTGACAGCGAAATCAGGTATATCATCGATCGAAAACGGGCCTTCCGGCTCAAGGAAGACTTGAACACGGAGCCTAAGTTCTACTATTTTTTCGAAACATAGAGATCCATGGAAAAGTTCCGGGAAACCCTGAAGGAAACATGGCACTTTTACCGGAGAACGCTCTCCCTCGTGGCGAGGGGAAGCAAAGCTTACTACGCCTGGTGCCTCTTTCTCTTAGCCATCATCTGGGTCGGTCTTGTTTATTACCTAAAGCAGCATAACGTGGGTCTGGTTGAAACGAACATGACCGACCAGGTCTCTTGGGGTCTCTACATTGCAAATTTCACCTATCTGGTCGGGATGGCTGCTGCTGCGGTCTTGCTGGTCATCCCATCCTACATTTACTCATTCAAACCGATCAAAGAGATCGTGGTCCTCGGCGAGCTCTTCGCCGCGTCATCCATTGTCATGGCCATCCTCTTTGTCATGGTAGATCTTGGAAGGCTCGACCGGTTCTGGCACATGGTTCCCTTTATCGGTTTGATGCACTTTCCGGAATCGCTTTTGGCCTGGGACGTCCTTGTTCTCAACGGCTATCTGTTTCTAAATCTCCTTATTCCTGTTTACCTCTTGGTGAAATTCTATTATCGTAAAGAGCCCAATTGGAAATTTATCCTTCCGTTTATCCTGGCCTCCGTCCCTTGGGCGGTAGGCATTCACACAGTGACCGCATTCCTCTACAACGGCCTTGCCGCTCGCCCTTTCTGGAATGCGTCGATCCTCGCGCCAAGGTTTTTGGCAAGCGCTCTGTGCTCCGGCCCTGCGATCATGATCATTATCTTTCAGATCATTCGAAAGATATCGGCCATCAAGGTAGAGGACAGGGCACTGTTTAAGATTGCTGAGCTGATCGCCTATGCCATGTTTATTAACCTCTTTCTCCTCTCCGCGGAACTGTTCAAGGAATATTATTCCAATACGATCCACATTGCTCCCCTCAAATACCTATTCGAGGGACTTCATGGACACAAGCAACTTGTCCCCTGGATATGGGCAGCCATGGCGATGAACGTGATCGCTTTTTTCCTTTTCCTTATTCCAGGTACGCGAAAACGGCTGGCCACCCTTAACCTGGGGTGTCTTCTCGTTATCATCGGGGTCTGGATTGAGAAAGGACCGGGTTTCGTCATCCCGGGATTTGTTCCGGACCCGCTCGGAGAAATCTATGTTTATATCCCGAATCCCTTGGAACTTATGGTTTCCTTTGGCATTTGGGCAGTGGGACTACTCGTCTTCACCCTCTTGATGAAGGTGGCCATCCCCATTGAAGCCGGAGAATTCAGCCACGTCAGCTATGTTGAACGCAGTTCCAGGCGCGAAGAAGAAGATCAGGCCTGGAGACAGGGTTCCTTCCGAAAATTCTAAGCTCATCCTCGAAATACCGCATTTCTCCGTCAGAAATACATGATTTCCCGTATTTACTTCCAAGGTCCTTCCTCGTATCATACACTCCATCTCCCGGATAGAGGTGAATCGACCTTTTATGAATCGATTTCATGTCCAAATTCCTAATCAACGCTGGTTTGAGGAAAACATTGGGTGCGAAAATGCCTGCCCCGTTAATACCCGTGCCCCGCAATACATCTCAGCAATCCGAGAAGAGAATTACAATCTGGCCTTTAAGCTGAACCGCGGCGACAACCTATTCCCCGCTATTCTGGGCCGAATCTGTGTCCACCCCTGCGAAGAGAAATGCCGAAGAGGTCTCCTGATCGATCTCCCTATTTCCATCTGCTCATTGAAGAGGGCTTCTGCGGATTTCGAAACTCACGTCCCTCAAAAAGAAACAGCGATCAAAAAGAGGGACAAAAACGTGGCGGTCATCGGCGCCGGACCCTCCGGGCTTTCAGCCGCCAATGATCTCGCCAGGTTCGGTTATTCCGTCACAACCTATGAGTCCTTCCCCATTCCGGGCGGGATGCTTAATGTTGGAATTCCTCCCTACCGCCTTCCCAGGGAAGTGGTACAGCAAGCGATTGAGGAGGTGAGACAATTAGGAGTGGAAGTCGTCACCCGCATGCCCATTGGAAAAGAGCTGAATTTAGAAAGCTTGAGAAAGAAGTATGATGCCGTTTACATCGCTGCGGGGGCGCATAAGGCGGAAAGATTGGGAATTGCCGGGGAGGATCTTCAAGGTGTGATCCATGGTGTGACCTTTATGCGAATGGTCAATCTGGACAAGAATCCAAAAATTGGCTCAAGAGTGGCTGTGGTCGGAGGCGGAAATACAGCCATGGATTCAGCCCGTTCTTCCTTTCGATTGGGCGCAAAGGAGGTCTTCATTCTCTATCGCAGGACCAGAGAGGAGATGCCTGTTGATCCCAGGGAATTAGAGGAGGTGGAAGAGGAAGGCATCAAAGTACATTACCTCACACAACCGATTCGGGTCCTCTCGAGAGATGGAAGAAGAGTCTCAGGGGTCCAATGTATCCGAAACCGGTTGGGTGACCCCGAAAAGGATGGCCGCCGAAGGCCGATCCCTGTTGAAGGAACTGAATTCGACATCGATATCGATTTCCTCATACCGGCGGTCAGTCAATCGCCGGATATCTCTTTCCTTCCCGAAGAGATCGGCCTCGAAATTTCCAAATGGGATCGTCTGTCCGTCAATCCAGAAACGTTTGAGACGAATGTGCACGGTATCTTCGCCGGAGGAGACTTTGTCACAGGTCCCAGGGATGTGATACGGGTGATCGCCGATGGAAGGAAGGCGGCTCTCTCGATTCACAGGTATCTGAGCGGAGAAGTATTCGAAAAGAAGCCCGCTTACTTCACCGCGATTCGGGAGGTCCATATCGACCCCGACCTGGAGAAGATACCTCGACAGAGAATGGAGACTCTTCCTGTTCAGGAGAGAGGGTGCATGGATAGAGAAGTAGAATTGGGCTTTTCCAGAGAGGTGGCGGTAAAGGAGGCTGTGCGGTGTCTTCAGTGTCACATCTTCACCATATTCGATCGGGCAAAATGTATCCTTTGCGGCGGCTGTGTCGATATCTGCCCAAAATTTTGTTTCCGCATGGCAAGGCTCGATGAAATAGAGGGAGATGAAAAGCTCTCAAAATTGGTTGAATCTCTTTACAAAGTTTCCTTAGAAGAAGCTCAAAAACTCAACTTGGCCTCCGTCATCTTCAAAGACGAATCCCGCTGCATCCAATGTGGCCTATGTGTTAAACGATGCCCTACCGGAACAATCACGATGGAAGAATACCATCGTGAATCAGGGTTTTACAGACAAGAAATATAGGAAGACCAACATGAAAAACTACTTTATCGATTGATTCATTGTCACCCTGAACCCGATTCAGGGTCTTTTCCTTAGAGATTCTGAACCAAGTTCAGACCTTATGATTGAAAA
>DBZJ01000196.1 GCA_002311635.1 Syntrophaceae bacterium UBA1163 | reverse complement strand
TACGAGATCCAGGTCGAGAATCCGGAAGGCTGCGAGCGAGGTGTGTCGTGGGTGGAGATGGATGGGCAGCGCATGACGGATGGGGTGATCCCGTTGGATCGCGCCCTGGTCAAGCATCGGATCCTCGTACACATGGGGAAGTCGGAGCAAGCGGCTTGAGATGTCACTCCTGCCGGTAGGCACCTTTGCGCGGATCATTTTGCCTCAAGCCTCTGGAGGGGCTGTTCCCTTCATCGACTTGGGTAAGATGGGTGGCTTATCGGGCGGAACAGAAGGAACCAAAAAATGAGTTAAGAGTTCAGAAGTCTGACTATTCCTGAGAAAGGAGATACCATGATAAAAGCAGCTGACATGTTCAAAAACATAGAAAGTGGAAAAATCTTTACAGTTAGAAGCATTGATCCCCTCACCATCATTTTAGATTTTGAATGGTAATGGATAGGCGGTATATCCGAATTTCATCTATCCTCCGATTTTTAAGGGAATAGAGGAACCATTTGGGATAAGTTCGGATGTGAAGGAGTCATGTGCCATTATGCCTTAAAACACAAAACAGAAAGGTGAACAGCGATGATTGAAAGAATCTCGGAAATACTAACGACCTTAACAGATGAATCCCAGAAGGCAGCTCTCGACCGGTGTGCGGAAAAGGGGTTCGATACAAAGCGAGGTATTGTCTCTCTCGATGAATCTTTCATCAATCTCAACTCTGCTAAATACATTCTTTCGGACGCAATTGAAAATGAAAGGCTTGTTCAACTCCCAATAACCGTTCAGAAAGCTCTATTATCCCACTTGGAGTCTGTTTCACGGTCACTAACCAGCCTTGTTAACGGCACTGATGAGGTTGAAAATCTGGCTAACTATATCGAGCAGCTAAATGCCGCGATATGGCATGGCTTGACATTACAATGAACAAGGGGAATTCAGGTGGGCCAGTTGTATTGCTGGCTGACGATCCGGCCCGCGATGTCGTAATCGGAATCGCCAATTTCAATCTGAATCCCTTCGCTCAAAGGGACGAAGAGCTCGCAGGCGTAGCAGCCGCCTTCCCATGCCATGTGGTGATCATGGGAGTGGATTTCAAGAAATTCTCTACGCTGATTGGGGCAGCCCTATCGTCGCAATCTCACGGGGTGGTGGTTGCATCGCCATCGATTGTCTACAATTGCCGAAACCCTGATCACTACCTAACCTGCGCTGAACCAGACGGACCCGGGTTAGCTGCATCATAATTGTTTATTCTTTCAACCAGTAATTTTCAACCGTATTACCAACATTTAGCTGAAGACTCGTGGGTGACCTTCTCAACCCAGGGATATTCGGCAGTGGGTTTCAGGTTAAGTAATATTCAGGAAAGATTACGTATCCGAAGAATACGCCTTCGATCAATAACCTATAAAGATTGGCTGATCTCGAATCCGATGAAAATAATGCCATATGATGATATGACCCCCAAGCGCCCTTACCATCATCATCTCCGGTCTTAGTGAGCGGGATCTTTTTCCGGGAGGCCCCGGACGAGAAGGAGGAGCATTTAAGGCGAAATGGCGAACGAATCACAGAAAATCATTTACACCATGATCGGCGTGAGCAAGTATCACGAAAAAAGGCCGATTTTGAAGGACATCTCCCTCTCTTATTTTTATGGAGCCAAGATCGGCGTGATCGGTCTAAACGGCTCAGGGAAGAGTTCTCTGCTGCGCATCATGGCCGATGTCGATAAAGAATTCAACGGACAGACGATCCTCACGCCCGGTTTCACCATCGGCTTTCTTGAACAAGAGCCCAAACTCAACGAGACCAAGAGGGTGCAGGAGGTGGTGGAAGAGGGGGTTCAGGAGATGGCCGACCTTCTGAAAGAATTCAACCGGATCAGCGAGAGGTTCTCCGAGCCCCTTTCGGAAGAGGAGATGAATCGCCTCATCGAGCGACAGGGTGAAGCACAGGGGAAACTCGATGCCCTCGATGCCTGGGACCTCGATTCACGCCTCGAAATGGCCATGGATGCCCTCCGTTGCCCTCCAGGCGATACACCGGTGAAGGTCCTTTCGGGTGGAGAGAGAAGGCGCGTGGCCCTGTGCCGGCTTCTGCTGCGAAAGCCCGACATCCTGCTTCTGGATGAGCCGACCAACCATCTCGATGCGGAGACCGTGGCGTGGCTTGAACAGCATCTGAAGCGATACGATGGAACGGTCATCGCTGTGACTCATGACCGCTACTTTCTTGACAATGTTGCCGGATGGATTCTGGAGCTCGACCGGGGGGAAGGCATTCCGTGGAAAGGAAACTACTCTTCATGGCTTGAGCAGAAAGAGAATCGCCTCAGGCTGGAGGAAAAGGCGGAGAGCGAGCGTCGGAAGACGCTGCAGCGGGAGTTGGAGTGGATCCGGATGTCGCCAAAAGGAAGACATGCGAAATCGAAAGCCCGAATCACCTCTTACGAAACCCTCCTTGCAGACGGGAGTGAAAAGGTGGCCAAGGAGCTCGAAATCTATATTCCTCCTGGACCACGGCTCGGAGGCGTCGTGATTGAAAGCCATGGCGTCACCAAGGCATATGGGGATCGGATTCTGATGGAGAATCTCTCCTTTTCGCTTCCACCCGGCGGGATCGTCGGGATAATCGGTCCGAACGGTGCAGGCAAGACCACGCTCTTGCGATTGATCACAGGACAGGAAAATCCGGATTCCGGAACGATACGAATGGGCGAAACGGTCAAAATGGCTTACGTCGACCAGAGCCGCGACATCCTCGATCCGGAGAAGACCATCTGGGAGGTGATCTCCGAAAAACAGGATACCATCCAGCTTGGCAGCAGACAGATCAATTCAAGGGCCTATGTGGCCCGCTTCAATTTCTCGGGCGCCGATCAGCAGAGGAAGGTTGGGGTCCTTTCTGGGGGAGAGAGAAACCGTGTCCACCTCGCACGAATGCTCAAGGGAGGAGCGAACGTCCTTCTTCTGGACGAGCCGACAAATGACCTGGATGTGAATACCCTGAGGGCACTGGAGCAGGCCCTCGAAAACTTTGCGGGCTCCGTGGTGGTGGTCAGCCATGACCGGTGGTTCCTCGATCGCCTCGCCACCCATATTCTGGCCTTTGAAGGTGAGAGCAGCATTGTCTGGTTCGAAGGAAACTATTCCGAATACGAGGCCGATCGAAAGAGTCGTCTTGGAGTTGCGGCGGATCAGCCCCACCGGATCAAATACCGGCAGTTGACAAGAAGTTAGAGAGCGAGGCGTTCATCCGGGATAAAGCAATCTCCTCCCTTTTTTGAAGCCCAATTTTGTTTTTCCAAAACTCCAGCAGGTTTCTAAAATCCTTGAGGGAT
>DBZJ01000051.1:28297-30628 GCA_002311635.1 Syntrophaceae bacterium UBA1163 | reverse complement strand
AAGACCTCTGCCCGTCCCGTTCAGTTGATGGAGGTTTGCGGAACGCATACGGTTTCCATTTTCCGGTATGGAATAAGAGGCCTCCTTCCTGAACACATCAAGCTTCTTTCGGGTCCGGGCTGCCCGGTCTGTGTCACTCCCAATGCCGATATCGATTTGGCCATCGCCCTCTCCCGCCAGAAAGATACCCTCATCGTGACCTTCGGCGATATGATGAGAGTCCCCGGCTCGACATCGAGCCTCCAGAAGGAGAAGGCCGAGGGAGGGGATATCCGCATCATCTACTCCTCCCTCGATGCGTTGAAAATAGCGAAGGAAAATTCCGGGAAGAGAGTGGTGTTTCTGGCCATTGGTTTCGAAACCACTTCTCCTACCATTGCGGTGGCTATCCTCCGAGCTAAAGAAGAAAAGTTACGTAATCTCTTTTTCTTGGACAGCCAGAAACGGGTTCCTCCGGCCCTCGTCGCTTTGTTGCAATCGAAGCAAGTAAAAATTGATGGGTTTATCCTCCCAGGCCATGTCAGCACGATCCTCGGGACAAAACCGTATCGATTCATCTCAAGAGACTATGGCCGACCTGCTGTGGTCACGGGCTTTGAGCCTTTGGACATTCTCCAGGGTATTTGGATGCTCCTCAAGCAGATCGAAGACAACCGCGCGGCCGTTGAGATTCAGTATCGAAGGGTCGTCCACGAAGAGGGAAATCCAACCGCAATGAGCAAGATTTATGAGGTATTCGAAGACGGTGAAGGCCATTGGAGAGGACTTGGACTCATTCCCAACAGCGGATACCGTTTTAAGGATTCTTACAAAGAGATGGATGTCAGGAATTTTGATGTCGACGTGGAGCCGCCGAAGGAACATCCGGAGTGTCTTTGTGGAGAAGTGCTTCAGGGAATCAAGAGCCCGTTGGAATGTCGCCTGTTCAAAAAAGTCTGCCAGCCAGAAAACCCCATTGGCCCTTGCATGGTCTCGATTGAAGGAACCTGTCATACCTACTTTAAATATGAGTAAAAGTTCATCTGATGGATTCAAGGAGTCTAGGGGTCCAGGGTTCAAGTGAAATCCCTTTTAAAGAAAGGGAACCGTGAGGCAAGGATTCAAGTTGCAGAGCGAACTTCTTAGGAAACGTATAATTTTACCGTTAAACACTCGAACCCTCGAATCCTTGAACCCTTTGGCTGAGATGGGATCGGAGACTCGCCTTTATGCAAACGGAAGGAGAACATTCGATGGCTGAAGAGAAGATCCTCTTGGCCCACGGAAGTGGAGGAAAGCTTTCTCACGAACTGATTAAACAGATTTTTCTGCCTCGGTTCAGAAACCCTTTCCTCGAGCCATTGGACGATAGTGCAAAAATACCCAATCCCCATGGACCAATCGCTTTCACGACCGATTCCTATGTGGTCAATCCCATTTTCTTCCCGGGTGGAGATATCGGGAAATTGGCTGTATGCGGGACGGTGAACGACCTCTCGATGGTAGGCGCGGTACCGTCTCACCTCAGCCTCTCGCTGATTATCGAAGAAGGGTTCCCCATCGAACATCTCAAACGGATCGTCTCTTCAATCCATGAAACAGCTGAGCAGGCAGGGGTAAATATCGTGACAGGCGACACCAAGGTAGTCGAACACGGAGCAGCAGATCAACTATTTATTAATACTGCAGGGATCGGTTGGATTAGGCCGGGGACGAACCTCTCCGGGGCCAATGCCAGACCGGAAGATAGAATCCTTTTAAGCGGTTATCTTGGAGATCACGAGATGGCTGTCCTCTCCCAAAGGGAAGGATTAAAATTTCAGGGTGAGCTGAGAAGTGACTGCGCTCCATTAAACGGCCTGGTCGGCAAAATGCTCGATGCCTGCCCCTCCATCCGATGCATGCGAGACCCTACCCGCGGTGGTCTGGCCACTACCCTCAACGAGATTGCATCGACGTCCGATGTGGGAATGGTGATCGAAGAAGGAAAAGTTCCTGTCCGTGAATCGATCAAGGGAATCTCTGAACTGCTGGGTTTGGATCCGCTCTATCTTGCCAATGAGGGGAAATTGATCGCAATCTGCCCACCGAATGAGGCAGAGCAGTTATTGGAGGTGATGAAAAGCCATCCCCTTGGAAGGAATGCTGAAGTCATTGGAAAGGTGACCGAAGAAAATCGAAAGAGAGTGACGCTCCACACATTGATTGGCGGCCACCGAATTCTCGACATGTTAACCGGAGGGCAGTACCCGAGGATCTGCTAATAGCTCGCCCATGTTTCAAGATCTAATTGGAATACTGCATTCCAATTCTTTTATTTTGGTTGTCATTCCGGGCTTGACCCGGAATCCA
>DBZJ01000051.1:27698-28243 GCA_002311635.1 Syntrophaceae bacterium UBA1163 | reverse complement strand
GTCATTCCGGGCTTGACCCGGAAACCAGTCTTTTCAGCCCCTGGATTCCTGCTTCCACAGGAATGACGGTTTTGATGTCACATTATATGTGAAGAAGTGTTGGATACACCATCCCAGGAGAATAGAGATGATCGACACAAGCAAGCGGTATGTTAGACCGCAATTGGCCTTGGAAGATATCCCCACCCTGAAGGGCAAGCGGGTGGCTTTCGACAGCGTCGCCGAGATGCTGATGGTCCGTGCACAGGAAATCCCCGATGCCGTCCACGTCCTTTTCTACGACGAAGTCATCACCTATACGCAGACCAACGAACGCGCCAACAAGGTAGCCCATTACCTCAAGAAGAAAGGTGTCGTCAAGGGGGACATCGTGACGGTGATGATTCTGAACTCACCCGGAGTCTACTACACCATGTTTGGAGCACATAAGCTGGGGGCCATCGCCGGCGCCATCAACTATATGTTGAAAGGTCCTGAAATCGCCTATGTCCTGGAGGACTCCAAACCGAAGGTGGCATTCGTGGGCAGCGAATATATGGAGGAGT
>DBZJ01000051.1:0-27649 GCA_002311635.1 Syntrophaceae bacterium UBA1163 | reverse complement strand
CGCAGCGAATATATGGAGGAGTTTGCCAGAGGCTGGAAGCTCTCGTCCCACAAGCCAACCGTCGTAGAGGTGGTTACGGGAATCGATCACGGGGCTGACATCGTCACAGGGACACTCCAAGAGATCCTCGACAAGTATCCGACCGCTGAATGTCTGGTACCGCAGGCCCTTAAGGATCCTTTTCTTCTCCTCTATTCCTCGGGCACCACGGGTTCGCCCAAAGGCATCCTTCTCTCGAACAAGAATCAATTGACCATATGCAAGGACAGGGCTTCCATGGGCGCGAGCAGAGCCGGAGACGTCATGATGATCATTCTCCCCATGTTCCACACGAATCCCCTGTGCGTGCATACATACCCGCTCAGCTACCAGGGGTTGACGCTTTGTATTCGGAAAACTTTCTCTCCGGCCGACTTCTGGCCATCCATCACTCGATACGGGGTCACTCTCGTCCAGGGCGTTCCCGCCATGTATGCCTACATCTATAATGCCGCCGACCCCAAAACCATCGAGTATGACAAGCTGAAGCTGCGGGTTGCTTCTTCCGGCGCCGCCCCCATGCCGCCGGAGCTGATCGACGCCTTCAAAGAAAAATTCAACGTCCAGGTGATTGATGGTTATGGCCTCACCGAGGCTTGCGGGGTCACGACATCGAGCTTCGGCATGCCGGAGAACCGGGCATCGATCGGCATCGCCTACCCGAGTTTGCAGGTCGAGATCATGGACGATAACAATCACATCATGCCTTATGGCGAGCGGGGAGAGATCTGTATCAAGGGTGACGCCGTGATGATTGGCTACCTGAACAAACCCGAGGCCACCGCCGAGGCCATCAAGGACGGCTGGCTCCACACCGGTGATATAGGTTACATGAATGAAAACGGATGTGTCTTCTTTTCCGGCCGCAAAAAAGAGATGATTAACCGCGGCGGGGAAAATATTTATCCCCGGGAAATCGAGATTCCTTTGGAAAATCATCCGAAGATTGCGGAGGTTGCGGTCATCGGAGCGCCGGACCCGGCCCTGGGTGAACGTGTGCGGGCATGTGTCATCCTGAAAGATGGTTGCACCATGAGCGAAGAGGAAGTAAAGGAGTATCTGCAGGACAAGATTGCCAAGTACAAGCTCCCGGAGTTCGTGCAATTCATGAAGAGTTTCCCTCGCAATCCTACTGGCAAGATTCTGAAACAGGAATTAAAGAAGAGATTCGCAGGGTAAACGGAACATCAGGCAGGATATCAGTCGAATTTAGCTACCTATCAGACCTTTCTTCTCTTCCCAAAAAGTAATTTAAAGGCAGAAGCCTGCGGACGATCTTCCCTTTGTCCGGGACGGGGAAGGAAAAATCGAAAACAATTTTGAAGAAGCTCTGAATGATTTCAAAAGTGGCTCCCCACAGGATTTCTTCCTCTCCGCCCTCCTTATGGACTAAACACGGAAACTCCCAGGGGTTGGGAATTCCTTGAGCCACAAGGCGTTCAGGCACCTCCAAAGAATAAACCGCATAATTTGCCCGGTCGAAAAATGATGCTAAGGGGATGGAAACGATTTTATCCACTTCCCAGCTGAGCTTGGGTTTCCAGCCATGCTTCACCATGCCGACCAGGGGGAAGATAACCCACGGGCGGTGATGAAGATGGTACGTCGGCAAGGGGCCCAAAAATTCGACATTTAAAGGGCTCAGGCGCAACTCCTCCCAGCTTTCCCGCAGGGCGTTGCTTAATAAAAAAAGGATCTTACTGTAGGCCGATTTTCCTTTTTGTTTGGCAAGCGTGGCACCAGGTCCGCGGGTCCCGGGCAAGAGTCCGAACCGAAGGAGCCTCCCTGACAGGGAATCTAAGAATAGATGAATTCCACCACCCGGTGCGCAGAGATCGCCCGGCTGTTGGACGCTCTTCGATCTTTTGCTCAGGAGAAAGAGGTAATGGCCCGAAGTATTTCCTTCCTGGTCTTGGTCTTCACGGAAATAAAGCGGCAGGAGAACTGCTCCCCCAGCCCATGTCCTTCGATTCTTTCTCCGCTTATCGACGAAATCAAACTCGGCCAGATATTCCACAGGCTCCCGTCCGAGTGCCTCGACCACGTGAGACCGTAACCCTTCTTGATCATTGACGAGGGAAAGGGGCATTGGTTCAGCCGACGCTATCTGACTGCTTGAATTCTTCTGAGGGTGCACTCCCGTCCCTTTTCCACCTTGATCTGGAATGAGCTACATTTTGGACATGCGTAAGGGATGAAATGCCGGAAAGGATCTTTTTGATCAAGGTCCATGCCGCCTTTGTATCCACAGGATTCGCATCGGATGCGAGCCTTGATGGTTTTCACTTTGACCTTTGCCCCTTCCGCGACTGTTCCCTTGAATAATTCATGAATCCAAAAAGTGACCTGCTCCACATTGAGGAGGGCTAATTCGCCGATCTCAAGTTGGACAGAGAGAACCTTTTTCCCATTATTTTTTTTTGCCGTATCAAGAACGTTTCGCACAATTTCGTTGGATATGGAGAATTCGTGCATATTCAGGTTTTCAACCCCAGAGCATCGATCACTCTCTGTACCCCGATCCCTTTCACGGCATTCGTCTTAACAAAAGTGGCACCGGGGTTGACCTGCTGAGCATCTCTTTCCAATTGGGCAATATTCACCTTCATAGGTTTTGCCAAATCAGTTTTATTGAGAACGATCACGTCCGCCTCTCTGAAGATATAGGGATGTTTTACGATGGTATAGGGTCCTTCGGTCACGGAAGTAACCACCAGCCTTTTGTGGGCGCCTAACGGAAACTCTCCCGGGCAGATGAGGTTCCCGACATTTTCAATGAAGAGGAGTTTAACATCGTCAAGTTTCATCGTGTCGATCGCCCGGCGGATTAGATTTGCATCCAGATGGCATTCCTTTCCAGTATTGACCTGAATAACGCGGGCTCCTTCTGCTTCGATTCTTTCTGCATCAATGGTGGTCGTGAGGTCCCCTGCGATGACAGCCACCTTCTGGCCCATTCCAAGTCTTCTTAAAATTGCCTTGATTAAAGACGTCTTCCCTGAACCGATCGAACCCATGATGTCGATCGTCAATATATTCGAACGATCAAACCTCTTTCTATTTTTTTTGGCTAGACTTCTGTTTTTGGCTAAAAGGTCTTTCTCCAACTCAATATCGAATACCTCCGGTCCTTTTGGTTTTATGATCTTCATCCGTTTCCTCCACTCCTGATAACTACTTAGAATTATAATGAATTTTTTTGCGAAAGCAAATGTCCAAACCGAGCTAATTTTTCTTGACAAAAAATTTCTTTGTGTTACCTTTCACAAGTGAGAACACGTCTTCGCACAATCGCGTCCTCTCTTACGGACAAATAGAGGGAACCCTACCTCTAAAGTTTTTGAGTTACTCTTTTAGTCGCTAATGGAAAGAGGATGAATTTGACTCTGATCCAAAATTCTGCGAAAAGGGGAAATCAATTTTCATGAAAATTACCCGAAGAACTTTTTTGAAGATTTCGGGAGCCACAGCCGTAGGGACATGGATAGGTGGGCTGGGATTTGATCTGTCATGGGCGGAGGTCTATGCCCAAGAGCTTCGAATTAAAGGAGCGAAGGAAACCACTACGATTTGCTGCTATTGCTCGGTCGGCTGTGGGATTATCGTCCATACAAACGCTCATGGGAAAGTAATCAATTCCGAGGGGGATCCAGATCATCCTATCAACGAAGGGGCTCTCTGCGCCAAAGGAAGCGCCCTCTATCAGATTGCCGTCAACGAGAACAGGCTGCAAAAGGTCCTCTATCGAGCGCCCTATAGTAACACGTGGAGGGGGGTTACTTGGGAATGGGCCCTGGATAAGATTGCGGCAAATATCAAAAAGAGCAGGGACGCGAGCTTTATGGAGAAGAATGCCAAAGGGCAGGTGGTCAATCGAACCAATGGCATCGCTTCCGTGGGAAGCGCAGCCCTCGACAATGAGGAATGCTGGCTCTACTCGAAGTTCCTCAGGTCACTGGGCATCATCTATATCGAACATCAGGCGCGTATCTGACACAGCCCCTCTGTAGCGGCTCTGGGAGAGTCGTTCGGACGCGGCGCAATGACCAACCATTACATCGATTTTCGAAATGCCGACGTCATCTTGAACATGGGTGGTAATGTGGCGGAGAATCATCCGGTCTCTTTTAAGTGGATCCAAGCAGCCCGTGATAAAGGAGCTGTCTTTATCCATGTCGATCCCAGATTTACTCGCACATCGGCAAAGGCGGATATCTTCGTTCGGCTCCGCTCCGGAACGGACATCGCCTTCTTGGGCGGTATGATTAAGTACATCCTGGACAATAAGCTCTATGATGAATTCTACGTCAAAAACTACACCAATGCCTCTTTTGTTGTAAATCCGAAGTATAGTTTTGATGACGGGCTCTTTTCAGGCTATGACCCTACGAAAAGGGCTTATGACGCATCCACCTGGGCTTTGGAGAAAGATGAAAATGGGATTTCCAAAAGAGATATGACTCTGCAACATGAACTTTGTGTCTTCCAGCTTCTAAGAAAGCATTTTTCGCGCTACACACTACAGAAAGTAACTGAGATCACGGGGACTCCTGAAGAAGACTTGACAAAAGTCTATAAGGCTTATGGCGCGACGGGTGCTCCGGATAAGGTGGGGACAGAACTGTATGCCATGGGTTGGTGCCAGCATACCGTGGGCGTCCAGAACATTCGCGCCATGTGCATCGTCCAGTCTCTTCTCGGCAATATGGGAATTGCGGGCGGCGGAATCAATGCGCTGCGGGGAGAGTCGAATGTTCAGGGCTCTACGGATGCAGGTCTTCTCTACAACGTCTGGCCAGCGTATTTGCCAACGCCCCAGGCCCATTTGACAACACTCGCCGATTACAACAAGACCACCCCGACTTCAAAAGACCCTCGGAGTGTCAACTGGTGGAAAAACCGTCCGAAATACGCTGCCAGCTATCTGAAATCCGTATTCGGAAACAAGGCCGCTAAAGAAAATGATTTTGGGTATTCTTGGCTACCCAAGCTTGATCAGGGCCAAGATGCTTCCTGGCTGTACCTCTTTGACGAAATGTACAAGGGAACCTTTACGGGTTTCTTCGCATGGGGCATGAACCCGGCCTGCTCCGGAGCGCATGCCGGTAAGGTTCGCCAGGCCATGACCAAGCTGGACTGGATGGTCAATGTAAATCTTTTTGATAACGAAACCGGTTCCTTCTGGAAAGGTCCGGGCATGAATCCCAAAAAGATTAGAACCGAAGTCTTTCAGCTCCCGTGCGCTGCTTCGATGGAGAAGGAAGGCAGCATCAGCAATAGTGGCCGCTGGATGCAGTGGCGCTACAAGGCAACAAATCCACCCGGAGTGGCCAGACCCGATGGGGATATCATCTATGAGCTCTTCAATAAGGTTCGCGCCCTTTATGAGAAAGGAAAAGGGGTGTTTCCAGAACCCATCTTGAATCTGAAGTGGGACTACGAGACCAACGGCCATTTCGGTATTCACAAAGTGGCCAAAGAGATCAATGGATATTTTTTAGAAGACATTCCAGAACATCCTGCGGACAAGAAAGCATACAAAAAGGGAACCCTGGTTCCGAGCTTCGTTTACCTGCTCGATGATGGCCGAACTTCTTGCGGCAGCTGGATCTACTCTGCGAGCTACACGGAGGCTGGCAATATGGCTGCTCGAAGGAAGAAGACCGATCCAACAGGATTGGGCCTCTATCCGGAATGGGCCTGGGCTTGGCCGGTTAACCGCAGGATTATTTACAATCGCGCCTCCGTGGATCTGGATGGAAATCCGCGTGATCCAAACCGGCCGCTTCTCAAATGGGATGCAGCCGGAAAGCAATGGGTAGGGGATGTGCCCGATAATGCAGTTCCGCCTATGGGGACGGACGGAGCTTATCCTTTTATCATGAAGCCTGACGGGGTCGCCTCCCTCTTCGGACCCGGGCTAAAAGATGGACCGTTCCCTGAACATTATGAGCCGTTGGAATGTCCTATCGAAAAAAATGTGATGTCCAACCAGAGAATCAGCCCGGTCATCAAGATATTCGAAGAAGGTCTGGACAAATTTGCCACCTGCGATCCGAGATATCCTTTTGTCTGCAGCACCTACCGCGTGACCGAACACTGGCAGACAGGTGTCTTGACCCGTTGGCTGCCCTGGCTCATCGAGGCTGAGCCTCAAATGTTCTGCGAGATGAGTTTGGAGCTGGCCAGGCTTAAAGAGATTAGCAACGGCGACAAGGTGATCGTGGAGACCTCCCGGGGCAAAGTGTGGGCTGTGGCCATTGTCACTTCTCGCCTTAAGCCTTTCAACATCGCTGGTAACATCGTCCACCAGATAGGAATCCCATGGCACTATGGCTGGATTCATCCCAAGGATGGAGGGGAGAGTGCTAATTTACTGACCCCAACGATCGGGGATCCAAACACCATGATTCCAGAGTCCAAGGCGTTTATGGCCAATGTCAAAAAAATCACTCAGCAGCCGGCCAAGAGAACGACAAGGAGTTAGAGGAGATGATTTGAATGGCAGACAAATCCTTTTTTATAGATACGACCAAATGCATGGCATGCCGGGGATGTCAGATTGCCTGCAAGCAGTGGAATAAGAATCCAGGGACCAAAACCCTTCAACGGGGAAACCATCAGAACCCGTCTGATCTCTCCTTTTTTACGTACAAACTGGTGAGGTTCAGTGAGTTAGAAGAGGGTGGAAAAACCAAATGGTATTTCTTTGCAGACCAGTGCAGACATTGTATTGAGCCCCCCTGCAAGGCAACAGCGGAATCTTTAGGCTCTAAGGCCGTCTCCAGGGACGAAGCCACCGGCGCGGTGATTTTTAATCCGAAGGTGAAGGTTAAGGCAGCAGATTTTCAGGCCATCAGAGAATCCTGCCCTTATGACATTCCAAGATGGAATGAGAAGGTTGGCGGAATGGCCAAATGCACAATGTGCTTTGACCGGATTAAGGAGGGAATGCTGCCGGCTTGTGTCAAGTCTTGCCCGACCGGTACCATGAATTTCGGTGATCGGAAGGACATGCTCCAAAAAGCAAATAAGAGATTCGAAGAAGTCAAAAAAGTTTATAAAGACGCTTTGCTTGCTAACCCCGATGATGTCCGGACCATCTATCTCCTCGTGGACGACCCCAAGAAGTATCACAAATTCGCTGCGGCGGAGAATAGCATTGGGATTACAAGAAAGATGGCACTCAAACGTCTCTTCCAGCCGTTGAGCGATCTTCGACAAATCATCGGATAAGACTCCGAAATACAGGGGGGTGATCAGGGCTTGTTTCGGATGAGCTGTCGAAACAAGCCCGTTTTTTTTATAATTAAGATTTTGGGCGGACACGCGACACGGACACGCCTGCGTGCTGAAACATTTGGTCCAAAGCGTTCTCATCGGCCAAAGAACCTTTTCTTGAGCGGGGCGGTGAGATGTGGACACTACGGCGTGCAAGCACGGTCACGTTATTTTTTACAATGGGAGGCTTGATTGGAAGACTTGGGAGATAGAATCCAGCAACTCAAAAAGAAGAGACCCGACTACGGAGAGATTCTGGATTTCTACCAGAAGGTCAAAGAGGCGCAGGATAAAGTCAAAACCTCTTTAAAAATTGCTCCTATAATACTCAAGAAGAAATCGAAGGAATTCTCAGCTAAAGAAGGCTTCTCATTAATTCAGAAAGAAGATTTCCCATTGGATACTGAAGCATCCGTTAGCCTCTTCGAAACACTTTGTCACATCGGAAAAGAGGCAAACCCGCATATGGCTGAGCAAGTGGCGAAGATCGGAAAAGCTCTCGACCATGCGGGAATAGACTTGAAGAAATTATTGAAGAAAGGATTGGCAGAGCAAAGGGTTGAGCGGGTGGCGGATGAATTCGGATTGGACAAGAAAGTCTTTCTATTTCTGATTCAGAGCAGCATCAAGCCTTCGATTGAAGCAGGAATGGAACAACTTCGCACCGAAGTCGATCCTGAAACCTGCCTCAAGGGTTACTGCCCGGTCTGTGGGTCTCTTCCTTCCCTAAGCCTCTTGAAGGAGGATGTGGGCAAGCGGTATCTCCTCTGTTCCTTCTGCGGTTATCAATGGAGAGTTGACCGACTATTCTGCCCTTTCTGCGGCAACAAGGATCAAGAATCTCTCCATTATTTTCATGGAGAGGGAGAGGAAGCCCACCGCATCGATCTCTGCGACAAATGCCATCAGTATATTAAAACGATTGATTTCAGAAAGATTGAACAATCCGATCCGGTTTTAGAGGATCTCGCCACCCTCCATCTCGATATTTTAGCCACTCAAAAAGGTTATAAGAGACCTGTCCCCAACCCATGGGCCATCTGAAAGATAACGTGACCGTGTCCGTGATTCGTGTGTCGTGAAATACCCATATGGTAGCGTCGGCATTTATTGCCGACGATGCCTTCTGACTTCCCCTTCCTATTCAGTACGTGCCCCCGAAATGAAGAAATGTCACAAAAAATAATGAAAAACACAATGAATCTTTAATCTGTGGCATTGGTTTTGCAATATTTAAGCTTATAAATTTACCAAAAACTTCGCCCTACATGAGATTTCATGGACTGAAGCATATCTTTCGTCCAGATGTTTTGGAGGACAGGACATCCCCAAGTTTACCCCACAAACCGATTGGTGGGGTCGAACGGAATCCTTTCATCTAAGGTCTCAAGACCTGTGGCTTTATCCTGAGGAGGGTAAACTCCCATTCATCTTCACCCTACACCATTAAGGAGGAATAAATAATTGATAGGGATGTTTTTTGAATGAAACAACGGATCCTAAAAGGCGAGCGAAATATGAGTCACCAATTTGAAATAGACTTCTTTCCACAAAAATGGGATGAAAGGCTGGAAAGGGTCCTCAAAGATTACAGGAACTATTCTCTCACCAACGAACACCAAAAGTCCTACAGCGAATTTCTTGAAGCCCCACTCAGAGAAATTTTGATAATTCAGGAAGATTTCGCAATCTACAAATACCCTGCAGTTGAGCGAGCGATTAAAGCCCTTTTGAAGGACTGGAAACTTCTGGATGTAAGAAGATTTAATGAAAGTGAAAAAGAATCTGTTCCTCTATATCTCCAGATGGAAGTGGAGAAAGGTGTTCATGAATCATTACTCGAAGACGGAATTTGTTATTATCAAAATCTTACCAACAGGAGGAAGTTAATCGTACGATTTGGAGTGGAGGCTAATTTTGAGGGGGTAAAGTACTTTGTTCGAGTTTTCTTTGTAACGAAGAAAATAGAGGAAACTTTTTTAAGAAGCTTTATACAGGAAATTAGAGATTGGGTCAAAGATAATCATTACTTAAAAGGGAAGAAGGTGAAACCAGGTGGGTCGTTGTTAAAGATTGGCAAAAAATATACCTTCGATGACATTGTTCTCAGTCAGGAAATTATGACGGAGATCGAAGAGAATGTTCTCGATTTTTTTCAAAACAGGGAAGCTTATATACGGAATGGGTTACCAAGAAAGAGAGGGTTGATTCTTTATGGAGAACCAGGAACTGGAAAAACACTTCTTGGAAAGGTTTTATGCTCTCAGATCGATTGTACTTTCATCTGGGTTACACCATCAAAACTGAGTCTACCAGTCGAGGTGTCTCATCTTTTTGAAATGGCGAGAGAACTTTCTCCGACCATCATTTATTTGGAAGACCTGGACTTCTATGCATCGAATCGATCTGAATACGGAGGGGGAAATATCAAGCTTTTAGGAGAGATATTGAACCAAATGGATGGCTTTGAAGAGAATGGAGATATCGTAGTGATAGCAACCACAAATGACATCGAATCAATCGAGCCTGCCCTTAAAGAGAGACCGAGTAGATTTGACCGGGTTCTGGAATTGAAACCTCCGGATCTTTGGGGAAGAAAAACATTATTGAAAAGACTTCTCCCTCTTCGTGATGGGTCGGATGAAATCATCGAAAACGCTGCTCAAAAGACAGATGGTTATAATGGCGCCCAGATCAACGAATTAGCTATCCTTGCTAAGAAGGAAGCTCTAAAATGTCGAGATATGGATGATATGGGGATAGTCCAGCTTAAGATGGATCATTTTGAGACCGCGTTCACCCGAATGAAGAAAAAGAAGGAATTTTTCGTGGGCTTCAAACATGACTGAATAATCCAGTTAAACTGAGATGACTGAGATTTACTAATTTGACACAAAGGGAAATTTCGTAGTAGCATTAGAGACGCATGTTCAAAATTCGGTGATACTTTAGCTTTTTGAAAATTCCGTCAAATCCCCTTAATCCCCCTTTTACAAAGGGGGAAAAGATTTCTCCTCCCTTTGAAAAACGGAGGTGGGGAGGGATTTCAGAAGGATATTCCAAAATCCCATACCGTTACAGATTCGACAGGGGGTGGCTGCCAATGGTACAAGCAAAGGTTTTCATAGTCAAACAGCCGTATAAAGCAAAATACAAGATCTATTTTGTTGATCAGCCCTACCAGGAAAAGAGTGCCGCAATCCTTGCTGGCGGCAAACTTGTCAAAAACGAATGGGAAGCCGATGTAAAGGTATGCATTGTTCAGCAAGAGTATCAGGCAGACATTAAAATTATGCGCAAGAATTTTTCAAGTTAATAAAAATTAGGGAGGTGCACACATGGAAGAAAAAGAATTTACCCACAAATTTCCAGAATGGGTTCTATCTGCTTCTCTAGCAGAAGCATGCAAGTTAGATGATACACCAACATATGATACTTCAAAATTTTGGAGTCAACTCAATGTAGTTCGTGATAGGAATGACCTTGATAAATCCAAAACATTCTCCGAACTCTTCCATCTGCCCTCGAGCAAACCGCCGATGCTTTACCCAGAGAAGGCATTTGCAATAGAAGACGCGGAATACTATGGAATCCGCCCTGATATTTTCCGTTCAACTTTTTGGAGCTTACGCCCTGATTTCCTAATCCAGAATAAAGAACTATCATTAATAATACTTTTGGAAGCAAAAGGCGGCGAGGTTCCTCCTAAAGCTTGGAGAGATCCCAAGGAACTTCGATATTACGATTTTTTATGTAAATGTAGTCTCTCATACAAGGGCTTTTACTATATCATTCCTCAGAAATCTTATGGAGATTGCAAAAGGTGCCTCTCCAATCCTAAGTATTTTGAGCCGAAGAAAGACATCCAGACAGGTATGATTTTCTGGGAAGGCCTTCTAGATATAATTGATGATGATCTCATGAAGACATCTCTTGACCAGGTACTTAGAGAAACAGAGGGTCTTAAGACATTACGCGAATGGCAGAAGGATAAAATAGGGAAAAAATAGGGGTAGGCCCTATTATTTTGTTTTTTGTGGCCTGCCATACGATAACCTCTTTAACCCTTGGCTGCAATTTCACCCCGGTTTGCTCATCGTCGGCAGAGAATACCGATGCTACCGTTTTTTTGTCTAAAAAACAGGACACTAGCTGTCGTCTAATTGCAGAATCTCAGTCAGTTCGTTGAGGTTCAAGAGGACGAGATAGGTTTGCAATAATGAACAAGCGCAAGATACAGGAATTTTCCAGCTACTTCGGTGCCTTACACGTCGGTCGTCATTCGCAGAAGGCTTATCGCCCGTCGGCAGTAAGTGCCGACGCTACATAATAAAATTAATCTCATTTCTTATAAGTAACACCCCCACTACTAACGCTCTGTCAAATAAACCCCTTCTTTGACCTCTCCGGAATGGAAACATTTGACTTCCAAATTTAAAGTTGGTAAGATTCTTTACAGTAAAGAAGTAAACCCCGTTAGAGAACGGGCTTTTTACTCTGCCCTTGATAAGGGGAGATGATGTAATACATTGTCTCAATCCCTTGATACATGGTAAGACTCTCTTACGGGGTAAATCTGGAGGATTCTATGGCAATTACCAGAATTAGCCCTAAGCACCAAATTACAATCCCGAAAGAAGCCTTCGAAAAACTCCGTTTAGAGGTGGGAGATTTTTTGGAAGTGGGTGTCACGGAGGAAGGGCTTCTGCTTGTCCCCAAGAAACTCATCTCCAAAGATCAGGTCTGGTTCTGGACAAAAGAGTGGCAACAGAAGGAAAAGGAGGCTGATGAAGCCATTGCTAAGGGAGAGGTATCACCCCCGTTTAAAAAGGCTGATGACTTAATTCGACATCTGAGAAAACGCCGATGAAAATTCAAACCACGAAGCCTTTTGACAGAGATTACGATGCCCTGCCGCAATTAATTAAGGATCGCGCCGATAAGCAATTCGCCCTTCTTCTGGACAATCCAAACCATCCGTCCTTAAGGTTAAAGAAGATCAAAGGTCACTCGGATATCTGGGAGGGAAGAATCGCAAAGAGTTATCGTTTCACTTTCCAGATTTCGGGAAAAATATATATACTAAGAAGAATGGGAACCCACGCCATACTCAGAACTCCATAGACTCATTCCCAGCCCTCTTCAGAGCGACTCTACCATCGTAGTGATTTAGAAAATTCCAACCCTTGTTTTCGGAAAATGGATGGGGTATAAATAAAACCGATTGCGGAATGCGGATTGTAGAATGCGGAGTCTAAGAGGAGTTTGAACAGATGAAGACGAAATTGTTTTTCATTCTTTTTTTGATTCTCGGGTTTTTGGGAATCGGCCGTTACGCCTTTTCACAGGACAGGATTCCGGCTAAGACGCTCACTCTCCTCTATAGCAACAATATTAATGGTGAGATCGACCCCTGCCCAACCTGAGGGGAAAAAAGCCGGGCTGGCGGTCTGGCCAGAAGAGGAGCGTGGGTCAAGGATGTGCGGGGGAGTGAAAAAGGGATACTCCTTTTGGATTCGGGCGACCTCCTTTTCAAAAAATATCTTAGTCCCCTCCCTGAGAACGAAGTAAAGGGAATGGTCGAAAAAGCGAATCTTATCATCGAGAGTTTCAATTTGATGGGCTACGATGCCATAGGAATTGGGGACGATGATTTAACCCTGGGAAAAGAGTTTCTATTGGACATCTCAAAGAAGGCCAACTTCCCATTTCTCTCTTCCAACCTCTACGATGAGGCAACAGGGAGAACTCTTTTTCAATCTTCTTTCATCAAGGAAGTCCATGGTCTCCGAATTGGCATATTCAGCCTTCTCTCGCGCGATTTCTTGACAAATCCCTCTGATCCCCGGAGAAAGGGATTGAACATCCGACCACCCGTCGAAATAGCCAAGGTCATGGTCAAAGAACTTAAGCCAAAGACGGATTTAATCATCCTTCTGAGCCATCTCGGCTATGCAAAAGATATGGAGTTGGCCCAGGCGGTCCAGGGAATTAATATCATCGTGGGCGGCCATAACGGGATGAATCTTTCCTATCCTCCAGCCCTCAACACGATTATCGTTCAGGCCGGTTCTCGAGGAATGTTTGGAGGAAGACTTGACCTCTATTTCTATAACAGCGAACCCCTCTTTTACAATTCCGCAAAAAAAACATCTCTTGAGAACAACCTCAACCAAATTAACCAGCGATTGACCTCACAGGAAATACCGGAGGTTGAAAAGGCTCAATGGCGACGGGCCAAAGAGGAGACCGAACGAACCCTCAACCAGCTACTGGGTAAAAATCAATATACAAACCACGTCATTTCATTACAAGAACAGATGAAAGAGGATCCTGATATTAAGAAACTGGTTGAGGCCTATAAGGCAAGAACCCAGACAGCGGGAAGTCCTGTCTCCCCGAAATGATGAAGATGCCAAGTATCGATCTCATCCTCTTGCATCCCCCTACCCTTTACGACTTCAGAAAGCGGCCCGGAATCCATGGTCCGATCAGCGATGTCGTCCCTTCGACGCCGATCTTTGAGATGTATCCCATCGGGTTTGCCAGCCTCTCCGAATACTTGGAGCGTCACGGTCTCAAGGTGAGGATCATCAATGTGGCCATGAAGATGCTCAAGGATGAACAATTCGACGTGGAGCGGCTCATCCGAAAAAATAATCCCGTGGCCTTCGGGATCGATCTCCACTGGATGGCCCATGTCCAGGGGGCATTGGCCCTCGCAGAGATCGTCAAACGGTTTCATCCCAACGTCCCCGTCATCTTGGGTGGGCTTTCTGCCACCTATTATCATGAGGAGATCCTCCGTCAATATCCATTTATCGATCTTGTGCTGAGAGGAGATTCTACGGAGAAGCCGCTGGTCCAACTCCTCCAAACAATCAAAAAGGGCGGAGATTTCAAAAATATTCCTAACCTCACCTACCGGGATGGCGGAAATAGGATTCAGGTTAACCCTCTCACCTATGTGCCAGAAAACCTTGACGAGATTACAATCGACTACCGTCACATCATGAAGAAGGTGGTGAGGTATCTCGACCCGACGGGCTACCAGCCTTTTATCGACTGGTATGCGTATCCTGTGACAGCTGTCTTCACCTGCCGGGGATGCATCTACGCTTGCAAAACTTGCGGAGGCTCCGCACAGACTTTTCGAACGATGGCCAACCGGAAAAAACCAGCCTATCGGAATCCCAAATTACTGGCGCAGGATATCTTCAACATCTCAGACCATCTTAATGCGCCGGTGATGATCATCGGCGATATCTTTCAACCCGGAGAAGAATACGGCTTCGCGTTTCTTGAGGAGATGAAGAGAAGGCCAGTCGCCAACCATATCGCTTTTGAATTCTTTGTGCCTCCTTCCAGGGCTCAATTGGAAGGGATTGCCGAATCGATTCCGAACTTCAATATCGAAATCTCCCCCGAGTCTCACGACGAAGAGGTTCGAAGGGCTTTCGGAAGACCTTACAATAATGAATCGTTGGAGAGGATGCTTAAGGATGCCGTCGATCTGGGCTCGAAGCGGATTGATCTCTTCTTCATGACCGGTCTCCCGAAACAAACCTATTCCTCTGTTTTGGAGACGGTGGATTATTGCCGTTCCCTGCTGGAACGGTTCCGTCCCTACGGCAAGCTTTTTCCCTTCATCTCTCCTCTGGCTCCTTTCCTGGACCCCGGGAGCGCTGTCTTCGAAGCGCCGGAGAAATATGGATATCGTTTGCTTTGTCGGACCGTGGAGCAACACCGTCAGGCCTTATTGGCCCCCAGTTGGAAATATATCCTCAACTATGAAACGGAATGGATGAATCGGGATGAGATCGTCTATAGCACGTATGAAGCAGGCAAGAGGCTCAATCGTTTGAAGGCCGAATTCGGTCTGATCGACCCGAAGACGGCGGGATCGGTTGAGATCCGGCTCGAAGGGGCGGTCGGGATGATGAAGGAAATCGATCGCATCATGACCATTCCGAATGCCGTCGAGAGGGAGGCTGCCTTGGAGTCCTTATCGGGCGGTCGCCTTGCCCTTCAACACTACAGTATGTCCACAATCTGCGAGAAGAAAGAGCTGGAATGGCCCACTCGGTTCATTCGAATGAACTTTTTTAAGATTCTTAAGACACTCCTGGCCAGGAGGAAGCCCAATGTCTCCATCCCTTCGTCAACAGCTTCTCCGTAAGATTCCAAGCGTGGACGAAATTCTTTCAAGACCCGAGATGAACGCTCTCTTAAAGATCCATCCCCGTCATCTCGTGGTCGAGGCCGTTCGGAAGGGATTGGGACGACTACGCGAAGAAATCCTCCACAAAGAAGAACTTCCTCAAATAGGAGATTCCCTCTTCTCGCTTGAAAACCTCTATCCCGTTTTCCAGAAAGAGATTGAAGATCAAACCAGACCCAGACTCCGTCGAGTCATCAATGCCACCGGAGTGGTGATCCACACCAATCTGGGAAGGGCTCCGCTCCATCCTTCTGCGATCGAACATCTCATCGAGGTATCCAAGGCCTATTCCAATTTGGAATACGACCTGGATCGAGGAGAGCGGGGGAGTCGATATGCCCACGTGGAAGAAATCCTCTGTCGCCTGTCCGGTGCGGAATCAGCCCTGGTGGTAAACAACAATGCCGGCGCCGTGCTGCTTGTTCTGAATACTCTTGCAGAGGGCAAGGAGGTGATCGTCTCGAGAGGAGAGCTGGTCGAGATCGGGGGAGCTTTTCGAATCCCCGATGTCATGAAACGAAGCGGCGCGTTGCTCATGGAGGTTGGGACGACCAATCGGACCCACCTCAACGATTACCAAAAAGCGATTGGCCCCCAAACGGCTCTGCTTCTGAAGGTGCATACCAGCAATTTCAGAGTGATGGGGTTCACCTCCGAAGTCTCTCTTGAAGATCTGGTCCAACTGGGGAAGGAGCATCATCTCCCTGTCGTGGATGATTTGGGGAGCGGCTGTCTCATCGACCTCACCCAATACGGATTGGAGAAGGAGCCGACCGTACAAGAGGCGATCAAAACAGGTGTGGATGCAGTCACTATTAGCGGCGATAAGCTCCTTGGAGGACCACAGGCCGGAATCATTTTAGGAAAGCAAGAATGTCTGGAACTCTTCAAGAACAATCCTTTGACCCGAGCCCTTCGCATCGACAAGCTCACGCTGGCCGCCCTCGAATCTACCCTTCTCCTTTACTTCGACGAGAAAAAAGCAATGGAAGAGATTCCAACCCTTCAGATGTTGAGCTTGGACACGAGGAAGTTAAAAAGGAGAGGGAAACGCCTGATCAAGAGATTGTCGGGGATGACGAGCAAAAAGGCGGCATTCACCCTGAAAGAAGACGTTTCTCAGGTGGGCGGTGGAGCCCTCCCACTTCAGGAACTTCCAACCATGGTTGTCGCCATCAAACCTGTCGAGCTTTCCGTGAACAGCCTCGAAGAAAACTTAAGGAAGGGCGATCCTCCGATTATTTCTCGAATCAGCAAGGAAGAACTGCTCCTGGACATGAGAACTGTCTTTGATGAAGAAATACCCCTGTTGGCTGCCGGAATTGAGGAAGCGTTAACGCCAACAACCAAATTGTAGCCATCCATGATACATTTTAAATTCCAAATCGCAAATTCGAATTCAAATCTCCAAGACCCAAAAAAAATCTCCCCTCCCCTCGGTTTCGAGTCGCAACGACTGATCACCCTCACCCCAACTCTCTCCCGTCAAGGGAGAGGGGGGAAAGAGGCTAATCCCACTGTTTGTGGCTGATGTAACCATCATGGAAGATTTCTCCACAAAAAAGGAATCCCACAAACGTTTCTCCATCCAAGTAACGAAGAAAGACCACGGAAAGCGTCTCGACCAATTTCTGTCGGAAGCCAACCTCGACCTCAGCCGCTCTCAGGCAAAGAATCTGATTGAGAAACATCTTGTTTTGCTTAACCGGAAACCCACAAAGCCCGGTGCTCACGTAAGAGCCGCGGACATTGTTTCGGGATCCCTTCCCGAGCCCGAACCGCTTTCCCTCGAAGCAGAACCCCTCCCTCTTTCAATCCTTTATGAGGACCCATCCATCATCGTGATTGATAAGCCTATGGGCATGGTCGTTCATCCTGCTTATGGAAATCCCTCCGGTACGTTGGTCAATGCCCTTCTTTATCACTGCAATGATCTCGCCGGCATCAACGGGATCTTGAGACCGGGGATCGTACACCGACTGGACAAAGACACTTCTGGTGTGATGGTCGTCGCCAAAAACGATGGGGCATTTCATGATTTGACCAACCAGTTTAAGAACCGAACTGTGAAAAAGGTTTATCTGGCCATTGTCTTCGGAAGGATGAGCCAGGATGAGGGTTCAATCGAATCGGCCATCGGAAGACACCCGACCCAGAGGAAACGCATGTCCACCCGGGCGAAAAGAGGAAGGGAGGCGATCACCCGCTGGAAGAAGCTTGAGGGATTTGACGGCTGCACTCTTCTTGAGATTTTTCCCCAGACCGGTCGAACGCATCAGATCCGGGTGCATCTCTCTTCCATTGGCCATCCCGTTTTGGGTGACCCTCTCTACGGAAGAACAGGAAGACCTGGGGCGATCCATGACCCCGTATTGAGAGAATGTGCGAAGAGAATGAATCGCCAGGCCCTTCATGCCCAGCGATTGGAATTCACCCATCCTCGAACAGGTGAAAGGGTCCAGTTCGTCTCGCCAATCCCGCAGGACATGAAAGACCTCCTGGAGTGCTTGCGACGTCATTGCGGCGAGGGAAAAGCATGAATATTCTTGATCGATCCGACTTAAAAACAAAAACCAACCTGTCCTATTTCCAAAGCGAAGACATTGCAAAACTCGGATGGGTCCAGCATGCCTTTCTGACCCGCCAGGGTGGCGTAAGCCTTCCCCCGTACGATTCACTCAATCTGAGCGATAAGAACGGTGATCACAAAGAATGTGTGTCTACGAATAAGAATCTGATCGCCAGGACCTTCGGTTTCGATCCGAGCCGCCTGGTCCTCCTCGATCAGATGCAGCAAGATCAGATCCTTCTCCTGAAAAAACCGATTGCCACCCTCCCCTCTCCTCTGGAATACGACGCTCTCATCACGAATTTCACCAATATATACTTGGCTATTCTGACCGCAGATTGCCTTCCGATCCTTGTGGTCGATCAAAAAAGGAAAGTCATTGCCGCGATTCATGCGGGAAGAAATGGAACAGCCCTCCGCATCACAACCAAAGTGCTAACCAAAATGAAGGAGGAGTTCGGCTGCTCATCCAGAGACCTCCTCATCACTCTGGGTCCGTCTATAGGAGTCTGCTGTTATGAGATTGATGAGAAGGCATTCCATCCGGAGTGGGAACCTTTTTCAACGTCAAAAGGAACAGGAAAGTGGATGATAGATCTGGCTCAGGTCAATGTCGCTCAGACGAAGGGAGAGGGGATTGAGGACGAGCAAATTTCCTGGATCAATCTCTGCACGCATTGCTGCAGCGACCTTTTCTTTTCGTACCGGAGAGAAGGCCGCACGGGTAGGCAACTTTCCTTTATTGGAATTATCTAACGTAAATGACAAATCCCAAATTACAAATTCCAAATAAGCCCCAAGCACCAATTCTGAATGACCAAAACAATTTTGTTTGGGATTTCGGATTTTGGAAATTGGGACTTATTTTGGATTTGGTGCTTGTGATTTGAAATTTTCACACCTTTAAGAAATCCGGCCTCATTTCTGCTATCGGGGTTGCCTAAATGGAAGAGATCATTTTGAAAGTCTATCTTCAACCCAAGTCGTCCAAGAACGAGGTGGTGGGTCCTTATCGAGACGGGATCAAAGTGAAAGTGACTGCCCCACCCGTTGAAGGAAAGGCGAATGAGGCTCTCGTTAAATTCCTCGCCAAGGAATTCAAGATTTCCCCATCCTCGATAGAAATTCTCAAAGGCCACCATTCTCGAGAAAAAATTATAAGAATTGGGGGTAACGTTAAGGTCAGGCATTCGTGAAAGGTTATTTCTTGTTAACAATGCCTGACCTTATTTTTAACAGAAAGTTATTCTAACGTCCCTATCCCTCCATATTTCGTATGGGGAATCTAAAGCCACAACTTTTTCAATCCATCTGCCTCTCCATCGAATGGAATCGTATGTAATAAGTCCCCGTCCTTGCATAGGCATCATATCGCAATGCCATAGTTGCATCCTTACCAATCCATAAATACTCCTCTTGGTTACTAAATGGCTTCGCTCCCATCCCAAATTTCTCAAAGACCGATTCTTTTAATAGGTCCCAATCGGAGGCCTGTTCCGTAATAACCATGCCAACATAAAACTTTCCTCTCCAAAAACCATATTGAATGGGCATCGCTTTCCCATTTTTTAATTTATATCCATCGCCCGTTCTTAAATAAAAATCGATGCCTCCATGGGTCTTGTCTTGTCTGTAAGGTTTCATCTCCTTGAGAGCTGCCAGCTCTGTCCCCCATTTGATCCCATTAAATCCCTGCGGCTCTAAACCGGGCTTAAAACTAACGAGCTTGCAGTTCTCATTGGGTATATAGGTTGGAATGTAGCTTGTATCGCTGGATAAATAGTAGCGACTTTCGGCACACCCCATGACCACCAGAAGAGAGAGAGAAATCAAAATGCCAATTACTGTTTTCATACTTTTCCTCCTTTTTGTTTTTAATGAAAAAGACAATTTTTTCTAAGTTGCGGATTGTGAAATCAATTTAAAATATAAGAAAAGAATCTTCAAGAAAGCTTCAAGAAATGTGCCAAAGTTAATGTAAACCCTAAATGGAACTCAATATGCTTGATATTTAATTATGATAATTGATATAAGGAGCGGTGTCGCATCTTTCACGAGAAGTGTTCATGTCCATTTTTGTTTGATGATGTGACAAAATTGTATTCCCTAATTATGTTTAAATGATAACTCGGAGGTTTGACCTTGCAAGATGAGGAGAAGCATCAAAGATTTTCCTCCATCGAAAAGATTGTTTCCGGAGGACAAACGGGCGTAGATCGAGCTGCTTTGGATGTGGCTCTCGAATTGGGCATCCCTTGCGGGGGATGGTGCCCGAAGGGGCGCAGGGCTGAAGATGGACCGATTGACGTTCGATATCCGCTCAAGGAGACACATTCCACAAACTATCGAATAAGAACTGAAAAGAATGTGAGAGAATCCGACGGTACCCTCATCTTCACGTGGCGAAAACCGAAAGGTGGAACTGCTTTAACAATAAAGTTTGCTCAAAAATACAAAAGACCCTATTTAATAGTTGATCTGTCCGAGAGGGGTGATCCAGAAACCGTACAGGAATGGGCGGAGGCCAACCAAATTAAAGTATTGAATATTGCTGGCCTGCGGGAAAGTGAGTACCCGGGTATCTACGACCGAACAGTTGACTTTCTTAAGGAAGTATTCAATGAACCGAAGAGATAAAAAAGCTTGGACAGAAAGAATCATCCTGAGACGGTAGGCGGAAGCGGGCTCCCTAAGTTTTCCTTTTCCTCGATCGCTGCCTCCGGTTTCTCCACCCCTACCAATTCAAGAACTTCCTTTCCGGAGATCTCCTCTTTTTCGATAAGTTCTTCTGCGACACGGTCAAGTCCATCACGATGTTTACGCAACATATCTTTCGCCTGGTCGTAGGACTGACGAAGAATTTTCTTGATCTCCTCGTCCACTTCCTTTGCTGTCGCTTCACTGTATTCTCGCCGCTGGGCAATCTCGTGACCCAAGAAGACGGTTTCATGGCCGTCGCCTATGGCCATCTCTCCGAGGCTTTCACTCATTCCCCACTCGAGAACCATTTTGCGAGCGAGCCGGGTCGCCTGCTTGAGATCCTCTTCTGCACCGCTGGTAGCGGTCTGCTCTACGACTTCCTCAGCAGCCCGCCCGCCCATCATCACCGCCAAGCGATCCATCATGTATTCCTTCGGATAGATATATTTTTCTCTTTTCGGTAGCTGTTGAGTCACCCCCATCGCCCGCCCACGGGGCACGATCGTGACTTTGTGGATGGGATCGGCATTCGGTAGCAAGACAGCCACCACGGCATGACCCGCTTCATGGTAGGCAAGCAGTCTTCGTTCCTCGTCCGTGACCACGATGTTTTCTCGCTCCAGACCCATTAAAATTTTATCGGTAGCCTGATCGACATCTTCCGCTTCGATCCTTTCTTTGTTCTTCCGCGCGGCCAGGATGGCGGCTTCGTTCAGAAGGTTTTCCAGATCTGCGCCGCTGAAACCGGGGGTCCCACGAGCGACCTCCTCCAGGTTTAAATCATCGGCCAGGGGTTTGTTTCGCGCATGAATCTTGAGGATCTCCATCCGATCCTTAAGGGAAGGCAGGTCAACGCTGATGCGCCGATCAAATCGCCCCGGACGCAGCAAGGCAGAATCGAGAATGTCAGGACGATTTGTGGCCGCCATCACGATGACGTTCTCATTTGGCTCAAAACCGTCCAAGGCGGAAAGAAGCTGGTTAAGGGTCTGCTCCCGTTCGTCGTGACCGCCTCCAATCCCTGCACCTCGCTGCCTTCCAATCGAGTCCAGTTCGTCGATGAAAATGATACTCGGAGCCATTCTCTTGGCTTCAATGAACATGTTTCGAACCCGCGAAGCCCCCACGCCGACGAAAACTTCCATGAAGTCGGAGCCCGTGATGCTGAAGAAGGGCACACCCGCTTCGCCCGCCACCGCCCGGGCCAGTAGCGTCTTCCCTGTTCCCGGAGGTCCTATGAGCAACACACCCTTCGGCGTTTTACCACCGAGGCGCTGAAATCGTTCTGGATTCTTGAGAAACTCGATGATCTCCTGCAGCTCCACCTTGGCTCCATGGGCACCTGCCACATCCTTGAACGTCGTTTTTTCCTTCGACCCTTCATAGAGTTTCGCCCGGCTCCCGCCTATGGAAAAAATGTTTTGTCCCCTTCCGGCTTGAAAATTTCTAAGGAGAAGGATACCAAGACCGATCAGGAGAAGAAAGGGGAGAACGGCCACCAGAATCTGTCCCCACCAGGAAACATCCTTCCTCGGTTCTGTGATGACATCGACTTTCTGGTCTTCGAGCATGGGAAGAAGTTTCTCGTCACCAAAAGAAGGCAAATAGGTATAAAACTCCTTGTAGGAGACTGTCTCATTCTCCGACCCCTTCTTCTCGACCGGGTTTTTAAGTTCTCCCGAGATTTTTTCTCCTTCTACGGTGACTTTGGTCACATTGCCCGCTTCCACTTGCTTGCGAAAGGCAGTGTAGCTGATCTGGGTTCCTTTGGTCCCGTACTGTTTCGATATCCAGGGGCCTAATAACAAAAAAATAAGAAAGATCCAGAAAATCACCGTCCAGTTAATCCCCGGAACCGGTGACTTGCCAGGACCCCGGCCTTGCTTTCTTTGATTCGATCCTCCGTCCATGGTCTTACTTCCGTGACATCCTCGGTATCCCTATGCTTCTTTTCATCCCGTACCTAAGCGCTTTTCCGGCAAGACATGGGTGACGGTGCCTGTGAAAAGCTCAGCCGTCTCTCCCACCATTTCCGAAAGGGTCGGATGGGGATGAATGGTCAGCCCGATGTCTTGAGCAACCGCTCCCATCTCTATGGCCAGCGTGCCTTCCGAGATCATCCCTTCTGCATTTGGACCACAAATTCCTACTCCCAGGAGGCGACCTGATTCAGGGCTGAAGATCATCTTCGTTACTCCGTCCGAGACGCCCATCGTGCTGGCGCGACTGGAAAATTTCCATAGATACCGCTCCACCTTGACGTTGCGGTTCTCTTTCCGAGCCTGTTCCTCTATTAAACCCGTCCAGGCAACCTGAGGGTTCGTATACACGACCGCAGGAATGGCCTGCACATCAAAGGCCGACGGTCTTCCATTGATCACCTCAGCCGCCACCTTTCCTTCTCGAAAAGCCTTGTGAGCGAGCAGAGGAGGTCCGGCGACATCTCCAATGGCGAAGATCTTTTCATCCGTGGTGCGGCGCTGCTCATCTACGACCACAAAACCCTGCGCATTCAGTCTTATCTTCGTCTTCTCCAAACCGATCTTCCCCGTATTGGGCGTTCGGCCAATGGCGACGAGCACCCGGTCAAAGGTTTGCTCCGCCTTTTCCGGAGCTCCCTCGAATTTCACATCCACCCCTTCCTCGCGCTCTTTAAGGGATGCCACCTTAGTATTGAAATAAATGGCTTCAAAGCTTTGTTTAAGCCTCGAGAGTAAAACGTCTACAAGATCCGGGTCCGCACCTCTGAGAAGTCTATCCCCCCGCACGACCACGGTCACGCGACTTCCCAAAGCCGCGTAGACCGTACCCATCTCCAGCCCGACATAACCGCCGCCCAGTATGAGCAGCGACCGAGGGATATCGGGCAATTCCAGCGCACCGGCTGAATCGATGATGCGACGCCCCTTGATGAAGGGAATGTCACGAAAAGGAGTCGAGTAAGATCCGGTAGCTAAGATGGCATGGCGAAACCGGAGTTGACTCACTTCGGAATTTTCCAGTCGCACCCGATCAGACGCCTCGAAGACCGCTCTTCCCTGCAACAGCCGAACCTTGCGTCGTTTACTCAGGGTGAGAAGCCCGTTGGTAAGTTTATCGATCACCTGATCCTTCCAGCTACGCATTCTATCGAGATCAATCTGAGGTTTGCCGAAGTTTATCCCCATCTCTCCGGAGCGCTGGGCGTCGTGCAGAAGCTCCGCCAGAAAAAGAAGCGTTTTGGAGGGGATACACCCGCGAAACAGGCACTCCCCACCCGGCCGTTTCTCCAGGTCTACCAAGGTGACGTCCATTCCCAGATCCGCTGCCCGAAACGCAGCCACATAGCCGCCAGGTCCTGCGCCGATGACGAGAAGCTCAGCTTCGTCTCTTACCTCTGCCATGTAGTCATATCCCCCTTTTCCTTAACTCTTGCGCGGATTCTCTCCGAGTCTGCCCCTGCCCCTGTATTATTTGCGTCCTTTACCCTCCATCCTGAGAGAAGGACAAGTCCACGTTTTCATCTCGACGGTATCAATCCGTATTTCGGAAAACCATAGAAAACAGAACCAACGCCATTAAAATATCTTGAAAGCCCTCAAAAGATAATGGGAAAAACCATGTATTTTGTCTGAAAAATAATGGTATTTGTCGACCTGAGAATAGTCGTCGTAATAAAACATGCGTAGGTAAAAACGGGAGAAACAGATGCTTACGCAGATTTCCGAATTTCTTGACATTAAAAAGGAAATCCATTAGTTTATATTTTGGAAGTGGACAGGTTCTGGTGGGCCTCCTGGACTTCAAATCCAGTGACGGGCAGAGATGTCCGTGGTGGGTTCGATTCCCATGCACTTCCGCCAACGTTTGTGGGACCACGCCCCGCCCGTGCGTGCCTGCCCTGTACCATGTTAGGTTCAGGGCCTACCGGTAGGCGGCGGCTTGGCCGACAGGATGCAAGGACTAAGCTGTCTATAAAATCAAAAGGAGAAAAAAATGCTTGGAGGAATAGGATTGCCGGAGTTGATCGTCATCTTAGTCATCGTGCTGATCATTTTCGGTGCTGGGAAATTGCCCCAAATCGGTGAAGGACTTGGCAAGGGGATTAGGAATTTCAAAAAGGCGACCAAAGAGAAAGAGGAAATCGACGTCACTCCGAAAAAACCCGAAGAAATTTCTGAAAAAAAGTGAGCCCGCACCCTTTCTGAAGTCGCGGGACTTTTTTGCGGAATATTCTTACCAAGTTTCACTTCATCCAGGTTCCAAGAAACGCTGCTCTGAAAGGTGCTCAGTACCGGCCGAGTGCCTTTTACCCCCGAACAAAATGGGACACATTGCCTACATTGGGATTGGCTCTAACCTTGGCGATAAGCTATCCCAGTGTGAGAAAGCTGTTTCAGAGATCCTGAGAATTGACCGCCACAAACTCTTAGCGAAATCTTCCCTCTTTAAGACCCAACCCGTTGGCTACACCTCCCAAGATTGGTTTGTAAACGCAGTGTTAAAAATCGAGACCGATCTGGAAGCCCCTGAACTCCTCCGGACATTAAAAATGATCGAATCTGATTTGGGTCGCACGGAAACCTTTCGATGGGGCCCCCGGACGATTGATCTGGATATCCTTTTCTTCGACGATATTGAAATTCACACCGAAGAACTCCGGATCCCTCATCCCCGAATTCAAGAGCGTCAATTTGTCCTTGTCCCTTTGGCTGAAATCGATCAAAATCTCGTCCATCCTGTCTTGAAAAAAACCATCCGAGCGCTCTTAAATGATTCCCAAAAAGAAGATCAGGGGGTGGAAAAACTTTAATTTTAAGTTTTAGAGTTGAGATTTCGGATTATTCAATCTGCGATTTGAAATTTGCAGTCTTCAATCACTGGAAACCGATCATGGCCCGATTTATTCTATTCGCCCTCCTTCTTCTCTTCTTTTACACGATTCTTTACTACCTTATTAAAGACATGGTAGTGCGGAGGAAAAAATTAGGCAGGGAACCTGAGCCGGAGGAACTTGTTCAAGACCCCTATTGCCAAACCTATATCCCTAAGCGAACCGCCGTTAGGAAAAGGGTCAAGGGGGGAAATTACTATTTTTGCAGCAAGGAATGCTTAAGGAAATTTCTTGAAGAAAAGAAGTCTTAAAAAAACCAAATGCTTAAGTACGGAGATTCAGACGAAAATACAGTCACTTTTGCCCCTAAATACATAATCGACCTTATTTACTCCTCAGATCCCTTGGGATAATTTTTACTTACCAGCAGCAAAAACCACAAAGGTGTTGACAACCCGATGCATGTACGATATCGTAGCTAATTAGGGGGTGCGGTTGAATATAATTTGAAAGGGGGTGAAGCTATGAGCAGAAGGATTTGGAAATTTCTCGCTGTTTTTGTTCTTTTTTCCTTTGCCCTTTCCGGATGTTATTATTTCAGCACCATGAAGGAGATGAAGGCTGCCGAACAATCGTTTGCCGAATTGAAGGCAGCGGGAGGGGCGACACTGGTTCCTTATGAATACTGCAGTGCTGAAAAGTTTTTAGAAATTGCCAAAATAGAACTTACTGAGCCTGGTTATAAACCTGCGGGAGAATTTGCACGGCGCTCAACAGCCGCTTCGCAAGCAGGTTTAGCTGAAATCCAAAAGAAAAAATAGGCTGTAAAGGAAAGGAGGTGAAGTAGGGATATGGAAAAGAAATGGATGACTTTGATACTGATCATTCTGGGAGCGATGATTGCCTCCGGATGTGCAGTCAGCAAAGAATCGCAGATGATGGCCTATAACGAAGCCAAGGAGCTTTTCCAAAAAGCTACCATAGCCGGGGCGAAGAAATGCGCACCCTGTCAATACGCTACCGCTGAGGCATCTCTGGCTTTTGCTGACCACGAAATAGGAGAGGGAGATTATTGGGGTAGTGACTTAAAAATAGCCCTTCAAGTAGCCAAAGAGAAATCTTTGGAGGCCCTGAAACTGACACCTTGCGAGAAACCGGCACCGCCGCCACCACCGGCACCGCCACCGCCGCCACCGCCGCCACCGCCGCCAGCTCCGCCGCCGCCACCACCACCGGCACCGAAGCCGGCTCCGGTGTTTGACAACATCTATTTTAATGAGAAAAAGACGAATATCGACCCTATGGCTGCCAAGGCATTGGACCAGGATAGGGAGATGCTGAAGGAGAACCCGGATATCAAAGTGGAAATCGGAGGTCATACGGATTCATTGGGTTCAGCGAAGGAGAATCAGAAGATTTCTGAAAAGAGAGCCGAAAGCGTCAAGAAGTATCTCATGGATAAGTTCAACATCGCTGGCGACCGGATGATGGTGAAGGGTTATGGTAGTTCAAAGCCCATCGCCGACAATAGCACCAACGAGGGTCGTGCCAAGAATAGAAGAGTGGAAATAAGAATCCTTCCATAATGGACTTGTTTACGGACTGAAAATAGGGTGGCAGGGAAAGATTTCCTGCCACCCTATTTTTGTCTCAGGAGGCAGGTCGTCTCCAGCCTTTTCCATCCCATTCGTATCGCGGAAGCTACCGTTATCAGAGCGGATATCCCGTCGATTCCCTACACAGGCGTGGAGTGGTGTTCAGCCACCTCCAAACAATATAGGCATCCAAAAGTTTCTGGCGGACTGGGGGAAGGTTCTCAAGAAATGAACCACTCCCTGGGCTAAAGCCCAGGGTTTCAGGTCTGCTGACATGATCTGGCACAATTACCGACGTTGTTCTCTTATGTATCGCCGCACGACCTCTTCATCAACGTTGCCTACTGTCTCGGCAAAATACCCATCCGGCCAAAAACTATCTCCCCACAAAAACTCTTCAAGCTCCGGATACTCTTTTCTTATCACCCGGC
>DBZJ01000044.1 GCA_002311635.1 Syntrophaceae bacterium UBA1163 | reverse complement strand
TTGAAAATCAGAATGGGTTGATCATGGAATATTCGGCCAAAGGAGAGCGGGTCAAGATCGAGGAAATGGTCCGGAATATGGCCGTCGAGGGGATGAAGCTTCGTCGATGGAAGATCAAGGATCTGAAATCGATCGCCGTAGAATACAGAATAAAGAGAATCGGGGCGGCCTTGGCCGCTGTGGTCCTGTGGGGGTAATTAAAACAGTTAAGAGTTAAGAATGATGAATTACGATTTGAAACTCTAAACTCTAAATTCTAAACTCTCAATTCTGAACTTTGCACTTTAGATTCTGATGAGACTCCCCTTCGTAGAAACCAACTATATCTCAGCCACTGCTTCGTTTGAAAAAAGCAATGGAGCGATCCTCGGGTGCCCCTATGACGGGTCCGCCTCGTTTCGTCCGGGCGCCCGTTTCGGACCCTCTGCGATCCGGAGAGCCTCCTGGGGAATTGAAACCTTCAGTCCTTACTTCCAAAGAGACCTGAGCCGCTGCTCCATTCACGATATGGGAGACCTGGAATTACCCTTGGGAGAGAAGAAGATCTCTCTGGGCTTGATTCGAAACGGCCTTGGAAAGATCCTCTCGGAGAAAAAATTTCCCATCCTCCTGGGAGGAGACCACCTGATCACGCTTCCGATCATCGAAGAGATGCTTACGGTCTACCCTCGTCTTCATCTCGTCCAGATTGACGCCCACACAGATTTGAGAGAAGATTATCTGGGCGAACCCCTTTCCCACAGTACGGTCATGAGGAAGGTGGTCGATCATTTGGGCGAGGGCAGATTGTTTCAAATCGGGATTCGGGCAGGGACAGAAGAGGAATTTAAATTAGCCAGGAAGATGAAATCCATTGTCTCCCTTGAGGCAAGTCCTCTGAGCTCAATGATCAAGCGCCTCAAGAATCAGCCCGTCTATATTACCTTCGATCTCGATGCGATCGATCCAGGCCTTATGCCGGGTGTTGGAACACCCGAGCCCGGAGGTCTCACGTTCCCGGAATTCATTTTCCTCATGAAAAAACTCCAAGCGCTTCATGTCGTCGGGTTTGATATCGTGGAGCTGACGCCGGATTACGACCCCACCCAAGTCTCCTCTGTCACGGCTTCCGTGATTTTAAGAGAGATGATCCTTGCTTTCTGTCTTGAAAACATATAATTGCCGTCGTCCCATTCATATTCCAAGGGAGGGGAGGATTCAATTTGGAGCGAGAGTGACGACTTTCTCCTTTGAATCAATCGTCACGTTGAAATTGGCCAAAAAGTCGCGGCCCAATAGACCATCGGCCCCCTTCAGGTCGGCATCATGGACGACGATAAGAAGCGGGCCCACCCTGGCCTCGCCGACCTCCACGGACTGAACCCATACCGCCACTGCATCGCTCGTTCCGGTTACTCCCTTTACAATACCCCGTGGCGCATCCTCAGTAGAGATACCAAGCTTCTGCAGCACCGCCGGCGCAACCAGCGTACGGTCAGAACCGGTGTCAAGAATCAAGGTGACGGGTCCAGCGCCGTTGATCTTGGCACTGACCAGGACAGGAAGGCCAGGGGTGAACGGAACCTTGGTAAAGCTTTTAGGAGCCGGGCTCCGTTCCAGTTCCGGAGGCACAGGAGGAGAAGTGGGGAGAGGAAGTAACACCGCTTTCGAACGGTAAGGTTCGGGAATACTTTCAGGTGTTGTCGTGTAGTACTGTATGCCCTGGTCATCGACCCAATAGTAGATATCTGCCAGGGCTACTCCTGGAAGAAGCACGCAGATTAGAATTGACACCGTCGTCCAGCCAAACATTGTACCCTCATTTTAAACCCATCAAGCTGCTATAATCAACTGACCCCGTCTTCCTTTTTCATACCTTTGCACCTTTTTGAGAATATGAGAGAGATTGGTTGGGGCAAGCCGGACAGAGCAGTTGAATTATAGGAAGCGAACCTTTTTTACAGCGGTGGTCACGGCAAATACTCGAATATTATTGCTCTGCGGATCTGCTGGAAAGAGAAAGAAGCCTGGTCAGTTCGGGTCATACCCTAAAGTTGTGCCGACCAGGACCTCGCCATCGACAAACGTCACTTCAATTTTTCGACCAGAGGGTTTATCCTCTGGAATATATTCTTTTCGCTCGTTGTACTGGAAATTGCCGACGAAATCCCTGACAAAAAAAACAGCTTTTAATTCATTCAGCAATACCTCGACCGCCTCGGCCGAAGGATTCTCCGCTCGATAGACGTGGAAACGATCTTTATTCGGGAAGAAATCCTGGCTTAAACCTTTTACTGTCTTCTCATCATTATATCGTGCAACCGCTTTTATGGGTTCCATTCAACGCCCCATTAAATGGCAAGTCACAAGCCGCCAGTTCAAAACTCGAATTATTGGGGAACGACATTCGATATTTTTTGAAAAAGGCAGGGCTAATCAAACTTCTTTATCAAGATGGCGCTATTGACTCCCCCGAAACCCGCGGATATGGAAAGTCCAAGTCTGACTTCCTTCTTTCTCGCCTGGTTGGGGACATAGTCCAGGTCGCATTCCGGGTCTGAGAACTCATAGTTGAGCGTAGGATGGATGATCCCTTTTTCGATGGCCAGAAGGACAGCGATGGCCTCTACCCCTCCAGCCGCTCCCATCAGATGGCCAGTGATTGATTTGGTTGAACTGATGGGAATGTGGTAAGCGTGTTTTCCGAAGACGCCTTTAATCATTTTCGTCTCCACCCGATCATTCAACACAGTGGAGGTGCCATGAGGATTGATGTAATCAATCTCTTCCGGATGGATGCCGGCCATCTCAAGTGCATCCTTGACGGCCTTACCCAATGCTTTTCCATCGGGATCGGGGTCAGTGAGATGATAGGCATCGGCTGTCATCCCCCATCCGATCACCTCTCCATAGATGTGAGCCCCTCTTTTTTTGGCGTGTTCTAATTCCTCGAACACCAGCACGCCACACCCCTCGCCCATCACAAATCCATCCCTCTCACGGTCGAAAGGCCGGGAGGCTTTGTTCGGGTCGTCATTTCGTGTTGACATCGCCCTTAACACATCAAACCCTCCAAACACATAAGGGGTAATACAGGCATCTGCTCCTCCCGTGATCATGAGATCTTCGCCTCCGCCCTGAATCTGAAGGAAGCTATTGATCATGGCATGGGTCCCAGAGGCACAAGCCGTCGAAACGGCATAAGAAGTCCCACAGATCGAATAATATTGGGCCACATGGGAGGTGATGGCGCTCAGGTAGATATTCGGAAGAGCAAAAGGGGAAATGCCCCTCAGCCCCCTCGACAGAAAACGCTCATGGAAGTGTTCCATCAAATCCATCGCTTCCACACCTACTCCCATGACCACGCCTATCTGGAAGGGGTCCAATTCTTTGGGATGATACACTCCCGTATGTTTGTGCAACCCTTCTTTCTCCAAATCGTTTTTATCGAGCTCGATCCCGGCGTCCTGCAGCGCAAGCCATGTGGCAGCAATCGCGAATTGGGACGATCTCCCAAGGTGTTTGGAAAGTTTCGATCTTTCCACAAAATGAGACAGCTCAAAACCTTCGATGGGGGCGCTAATCTGGCATCGGTATTGACTCATGTCTTTATTGGGGAATGAAAACCGTTTGAAAAAAGACTTCCCCTGAATCAAACTCTCCCAGTAAGCCTCTTTCCCGATCCCTACAGGAGTGACAGGACCCACTCCGGTGATCACCACGCGTTTCTTATAATTCCTCACGCTGATCTCCTTTCCAGCTTGTCCTGCAATTCTTATCGATCGCCCCCCTATTTGTCAAGGCCGAGAGAATTTTGATGAAAAAAGCTGACACGCCTTTTTTTCGAATAATAAATTCTTTCTGAGGTCAATCTCTTTTTCCAGGGCGCCGGGGGAGGAGGAATGAAGGGATGCCTGCCCATCTGGTGTTGACGGATGGGATAAGCGAACGACTCCTCACTCGTCTTTAAGAAAATCAAGGATGGCTTGATTGACTTCATCCGGAGTTTCCCACATGGGGATATGACCGCTCCCTTCAACCCTTAGAAATTTCGAGCCCGCGACGGCTTGATGGAGAACCTCCCCCACGTGAGGAGGGAAGATGAGATCCTTCTCCCCCCAGATGAATAAGGTAGGTTGGCGGATCATGGAGAGCTGGTCCTTCAGCGTCAAGGCTTCCTTAGCGTGTCTCAAAGTGGAGTAAAGCACCCAGGTTGTTCCTTTGATCTTGGAAAGTTGGTACTGCCGATTCACCACCTCCGGCGTGATTCGTTTGATATCCGAGACGCACTCCAGAAGGACCCATTTGAGCGAATGTCTGCCTCGCGCGGCAATAGCCAGATAAGCAAGGATTGGAATATCGTTGATGACCGCCAGGGCTCGGAAGGATTCATTTTTGACCTGCTGGAGGACATCCGGAGGGACACAATCGATCAAGATGAGTCGGTCCACCCGTTCGGGATAGAGGATCGCCATGGCCCAGGCGATTCCGCCTCCCATCGAATTTCCGATCAGGACGGCCTTCTCAATTTCCACCCCATCCATGAAGTCTCTGAAAAAATGGATGTAGGTCTCGGGGGTGTAAGGAATTTTCGGCCGGTCTGAGAAACCATGGCCTATGAGATCTAGGGCGTAAACACGGTAGGATCGGGAGAGGACATCGATCTGTTTCTCCCATACCCACATCCCGGCGCCATAGCCATGGATCAACAGGAGAGGTTTTCCTTCTCCTCTCACGGTATAAAAAATCGTATGGCCATTAATCTGAATCGTCTGTGGAGAGAAAGAAGGGTTCCAGTCGATCCGGGTTGGCCGGACCAGGGGAATGCTGCGTCTCCATAAAAATGGCATTAAAACGGAAACGATCCATCGGAGACGAACCATCTATTTTTGCCCGGGTATGAGGAGTTTGAAAAGACCCCTAATTCTTAAGATATCATCCTGATGCGATTGAGAAAAGGCAGATTAAAATTCGACGACCTCTCCTCCTTTGATGGGACGGCGGGTCTTGGTGTTGATGTCAAGCGTAAAACCGGGCTCGATCAGGCCCGACCGACTATATCCCCTGTCCTCCCAATACCCGCCCTCTTCTTGATCGATGAATTCAATCTCGCTTAGCCATTTGCAACTCTTGTATCCCCACAAGTTCGGGACGACCATTCTTAAAGGCCCTCCGTACTCGGCTTCAATTGAACTCCCGTTTACGCCATAAGCCAAGAGAACCCTGGGATTCTCTAAGTCCTTCGATGAAACGGTTGTGCTGTATCCTCCTCCCGCAGAAGTGAATCGGACATAGTTCGCTTTCGATTCAACAAGAATCAATCTCAAGAAGTCATTCCACGGAATACCCTCCCAATCGGCTCGAACGGACCAGCCTGACACAGAAGTCAGACGGCAGTTGACACGGCTCCTCGGCATCGCAGATATCTCCGCCCATGAGAAATGCTTTTCTTCTTTGACCAGACCTCCTACGGAAAGAAAATAGTTCTTAAGATCAATCGCAGGCATCCCGCCCGCTTTAAAAGCGGGAACGCCGAGGTCTTTAAGGACGCTCATCTCTCTCTCCTTTTTCTCTTGAATAACTCCTTAAGCGATTGTAGTCCCTCGATCTTTCCTTTTTCTCCTTTGAGGGTACCTTGAAGCACCTCTTCACCTATCACCTTAATTCGGATTCCCAGAGCCTGCGCGAGAGCGATCGCAACTTGGGTCAAGAACGTCTCTTGAAGGCTGAAACGGGGATTCTCGATATTCCCCTTTACGTAAAACTTGGCTTTGATCTGATGCCCCTTTTTCTCCAGCAAAGAAACCAGGGTCTCGGCCGGAATCCAAAAGACCATTCCATCCCCTTCTTTGACGTGAAGGTTGGTTAGATCGAGCTCCCCGGGAGCATCAATCCTCTTATTTTTCACGGTAATTTTGGAATCCAAACCCATCACACCGGACTCGATTTCTGCGGTCACCCTTTTCCGATAATAGGGTTCAAATGTCCTGACTTCTATCTCTCGAAGCTTCAGGGAGGTTTCCATGTCCATGGTTTTCGCATCGATCCATCCCTTTATCTCAACGCTCCCTTCCTGCCCTTTCCCGCTCATTTTGGCCTGAAACCGGACGGGAGAATGTCCTGAGGTGATGGGATAGTTGATCTCTCTCATCTCAAAATTGATATCTCTCAACTTGATCTGCGCGGGAGGCTCCCCCACTTTTCTATCTTCGAAATCGAAGGACCCTTTTCGGATCCGGATCCGGTCGATCCGAACTTCAACCGGTTCTTCCCTCTTCTTCTCTCCGGAAATCCCCTTTTCTTTTCCTTCTCCCTCTCCTTCTCCTTCCGTTTTCGTCATCAGCAAAGGACCAACGACCCCCCCCTCTCGAGATCGATAGAAGAAAAAGGATGGCTGAAGGATGGCTAATTCCTTTATGGTTACGGATTTTTTCAAAAAAGAGAGAAGGGACGGATAAACCCTTATCTCCTCGATCTGAAGGAATCTTTGTTTTGAATCGGGGTCTTCGTATCGAATTCCCTTGGCGGAGAGATAGGTGATCCTGGGTTTTATCTCCTCCAAAGTAAATCCATGCCCCGTTGCCTTTTGAAGGCGGGGCTCAATCAATTTCACGGCGTAAAACGAAAGGACAAAGTATCCTCCGATGAACAGGACGACAAGAACTCCTGCAAGGAGAGCCCATTTCTTCATCCTTTCACCTCCTCCTCCACAACTTCCTTATAGCCAACAGGAGTGATCGTCGCAAAATAAAAGGGCGGTCCAACTTCCTCCTCCTCCGCAGACCTCTTCTTAAGAAAGGACTTACACAGTGAGAGAAGTGGATCAAGGGGTGATTCCGCTTCTCGCAGAGCCTCCAATCTCCTCTCCACAGACAGAGACCGGGGGACGACAATGATCTGAGAGGTCGAGACGGGTTTTATCAAAATCCTCTCTCCTTCGCTGCTAAACAGGCGAAGCGCATACGGGCGGTCACGGTCTCTTAAGGAATATCCAGCCAGAATAAGGTAAACCTCGTTTAGAGGAACTGACGCTTCGCCTGCCTCATCGGCTGTTGGAGGAGAGAAAGGATGTCGCATCCCTCGTTGCTCTAACCATTTTCCATATTGATCGGTAAAAAAAGACAAAGCCATAGTGACGATATCATCGATCACCTCCGCCCCCTGCCTTTGAAGGAAATTCTGGAACGCTAAACTCATCTCCACCCCGATCCCTGCTCCTGCGCTCAACATGGCGGAGTGTGAGCTCAAACGAAGGAGTTTCTTCAGACTGAAATGCTTCATCTCTCCGGCTCCGTCGAACGAGGTTGCCCGGCTGTCTGTTGCCAACACAATCCCTTCATGGGTTGAACAAGCGATGATTTGGGTCATAACACACCAATAAAGGATCTAAGGGGCCAAGGGTTCAAGGGGTCAAGTAAGATATTGTAACCTTGGGTCATTAGGTCATCGAGTAATTGCAAGAAATGTTATGGTAACGCAAACACGTTTTCAAGAACAAACACTTGAACCCAGGACCCCTTGAATCCTCGAACCCTATTATTATGGTTTTACAATCAGTGAGACTTCCTTCGCCTTCTTCTCGTAGGCCTCAGCCAGCAGGCTGAAGATTGACTTGATCACCAATTGAAAAAGGAAAGGATTGGGTTGAATTGGATTCAGAGGCTTTTCAAGGTCCATCGCTACCGAAAGGGAAATCTTCGCCTCTTCTTCCCTTCCTAGCTTGAGGAGAACATAAGCCATCTCCTCCAACCTTCGCTGATACAGCAATCTTCTCTCTCCAGAGAAAAGCTCTGCCAATGCCTTTTGGTAGACTCCCTGGAATCGCGCTTCCTTCTGAGCGGGGTTGAGAACAATCTTCGACCCCTCTGCCTCCCAGACTTCATCCGCATAGGGCCGGATTTGTTCCTCCTCAATCCTCCAACCGGAAAAGATATCCGCTTTCAGAAGATCCCCTCCCTTCCTCAACAATAGGTCGTCTCCTGCAATGGCATCGGCCTGAAGATGGGAGTAGATTAATGGTTTCCCATAATCTTTTTTGATATTCTCTATCTCACTTTTTGCACGGAGATAGTCTTGGGGAGGGGTTCGCTTCTTCTCAAGGCTTGCTTGATAAGCTTGCGCGAAGAGAAAGGCGACATAGGGAGGCTCCATTTCAACCGTAGGAAACTGATTTTTCCCTTGAACCTCCTCAAAGAAGCTCCTTAACCCCTTCCGTGTCATCTCCTCTTGGGAGAAATCGACGATCCCCTCGCTGTCACTGACGATTCCATGCATGACCGTCAAACCCCTGCCCGGATGCGGAATGACAAGCCACAAGAGCCGGTGTCCCAGAAAATCGATCCCACTCGCGAATCCTTCTCTCGGATCGGTCTGTAAAGGACGGAGGATGGACCTCTCTTGATTCGATAAAATCTCCTCAACGGCAATCCCTTTGCTCTTCAGTCGGTAAAGGGACCGCTTGATGATTTTTCGAACCTTCTTGTCGTGGATCTCTTCAAGCATTCGATGGAGAAGCCTGGCCGTCACTCTATCAGGGATGGTCACCATTAACTCAGCCAGACTTCCAGCGGTTCGTGGATCCTTTCCCAAGAGAGGAAGGAAAGACCGGAGAATCTCCTCTTCTGATTTTCCACCGGCAATATCCGTTTTTATCCGCTCAGCAACGGTTTGAATATCTTCCATTTTGTCTTTCTACCTTCCCCGCAAACAAAGCAAAATCCCCGCTTCTCTGCGCCGGCCTGCACGAAGCCCCGCCTGCCAAAGCCTTGTGCGCCGGGTAGGCGCTTCGGCGAAGGCAGGGCGGCAACCTTTAACATGTGAGATTCAGATGCTCCATGCCCCTGAGGTGATTCCATTTTCCACAAGCACCGCCTAACCATTCCTAAAAGACCGCATTCTAAGACTTTGGAACCCGACTGTCTCTTCCGTCAATCCCGCGATTATAACACAGCCTCTCACGGGGGAGGGGTTCAATAAGGACGGAGGATCGTCTGCTGAACGGTCAGGAGCATGGTTACGGAAAGGTTCACGAAGAGAGTATTTCGACAGAGGCGTTCAAGTCTTTCAGCATCGCGATAATTCCCCAACCAGACCTGAATAAGGTTCCACAGGATGAGGAAAAGTGGAACTCCAGAAAGAGCCAGAAGCCAGTGGGCAGTGAGACCAATCCCCCACATCATTTTGATAAAAGACAACCCCGCCAATATGGAAAGTCCGATGTAGAGATCTCCCATTCTCTCTTTTCCAAACCGGACGACGAGGTTCTTTTTCCCGATGGCCCGATCTGCTTCTTCATCCGGAAACTCATTGATCAAGATCACATTGAAGATGGAGAGGCCAACCGGAATGGAGAGGAGAAAGATCTGTGAGCTGAAGAACCCCGTGAAGAGAAAAAACCCGGTTGCAATGGGCAACCACCCATAGCAGAATCCGATGAGTATTTCCCCCCAACCATGGTAGGACCATCGAACCGGCTTGTTTGAATAGAAAAATCCAAAAACGATGCCCAGCCCTCCTAACAAAAGCGTCCGAAGATCCGTCCGGTATTGAAGGTAGATATAAAAAACGACGAGAATGGCCCCTGTCAGACATCCATATCCCAAAAGAAGCGAAACCCGGGCAGGAAGAATTCCTTTCACCAAAATCCTCGATCCCCCTGAAAACCGGTTAAAGTTTTGATTGATCCGATCCCCCTCCAGATCGTTCCATTCCCCCAGGTAATAGGTCATCCACATGATGAGGATGGCCGCCGCCACAGCAAGCAGATAGAGCTCGAAGGATCCTCTGTAACCCCATCGCCAAGCCAGGATAAATCCTAAGACCAAAGGCAGAATTCCCACGGAAAGAAAAGGAACCCGCGAGAGCTTCCACCAAGCCGCCAGATAAGAACCAAATTTCTTCAATAGGATCCCTTCTCTTGGAATCGGTAAGCAGAAGGCAGTATGCAGAAAGCAGCATTATAAAATTTTAAATTTCTCCGGGGTTGACATCATACTACCTAACATCTTGCCGATTTCTTCATATCCTTTTGCAAGTTTTCCATAAGATTCTCGTGCCAAATAACCACAATCTAAAGAGAAATCAAGCCAAACCTGCGTCTCGGTTGCCTCTGCGTCAGAATCAGATAATTTATTAACAAACATATTACGATAACGTCTTTTCCGAAAGGCTTCTGCAATATTTGTGACAACACTTCGTGACGAACGACGTATTTGATCGGTTAAGGAGTATCTTTCTTCTATAGGAAATGTTTTAGACTCATTGAATATTTCCATCGCTAACTTATAAGCCAACTGATATACCTTTAAATCCTTATGTCCCTGTAGCATTTTCTCTCAATTCTGCCATCCCCTTCCATTTTTACCGCCTACTGCCTACTGCTTTCTGCCTTCTGCCTTCCATTTTTTCGCACCAATCTCTTGCGTTTTGAAACATTTGAATCCAGGGGGATTCCCTGACTCCATCGTTCAGATAACCCGGTAACCATGGCCATTGCCATTTCAGAAAGGACCGCTCAGGATGAGGCATCATGGCCAGGTGCCGCCCGTCGGCGGTGCAAAGTCCTGCCATACCGAAAGGCGACCCGTTTGGATTAAAAGGATAGCTTTTCGGAACCCTCCCGTCCCTCCGGCCTTCATCGTCGACGAAGGCCACCGGAACGAGTTTTTGGTCGATGACCTCGTCCATCAGCGTTGGGTCAGGGAAGTGAAGTCTCCCTTCGCCGTGGGCAACCCAAATTCCGAGTGTCGCATCGGTCATGCCCTTGAACATGATCGCCGGGCATTCCAAAATCTTAACGGTCACCCAGCGAGATTCAAAACGTCCGGAGCTATTTTGAACGAACCTGGGCTGCCGAGGATCAGCGATTCCCAACCAAGGTACCCAGCCGAGGAGTGCGAAGAGCTGACAACCGTTGCACACACCTAAAGAGAATGTATCGGACCGATTGTAGAAATCGTCAAACATTTTCTTTAGCCTTTGGTTAAATCGGATCGCTGCCGCCCACCCTTTGGCGCTCTCTGGAACATCGGCATAAGAAAATCCTCCCACGGCAACGAGTCCTCTGAAACGCTCCAGCGTTATTCGTCCGCTGATCAGATCGGTCATCGTGACGTCCCAAGGCCGGAAACCTGCCTGATAAAAAGCGGAGGTCATCTCGCGATCACCATTGCTCCCCTCTTCCCGGAGAATGACGACTTCCGGTTTGTCTCTGGCTTCGAGAATACGGCGCGGTGTGGGTTTGGTTTGAAAAGGAACGACATAGCTTTGGCCCTTGCGGTCGAAAATATTCTTTCGCTCCTCATCGGCACATTGGGAATTCATCTGAAGCCGTTCGATGTGATAGGACGTCTCTTCCCACCACTCGCGAAGAACACCCATGCTCGATTCCAGAACCTTTTGCAAATTATGGGTTACAAAAATTTTCTTTTCCTCTCTCGTCTCTCCGATAATGCTCGGGCTCAGATCAAACGAATAAAGAATCTCCAGAACCTTCCGAACGTCACTCGCACGACACTCGATCACGGCTCCTAATTCTTCAGCAAAAAGCATTTCCAAGGGGCTCGACGGACCATCCATTCGGATTCTCAAACCGCAGTTTCCTGCAAAGGCCATCTCCAGAACCGTCGTGAGGATGCCTCCATCGCTGACGTCGTGTCCCGCGAGAATGAGGTTCTCTGAGATCAATTTCTGGATTGCATTGAAGGCACGTTTAAGCATCTCGGGATCATCCACGTCAGGAGATTCGTTTCCGACTTGTCCATAAACCTGCGCTAAAGCCGAGCCTCCAAGCCGAGCCTGATGCTTAGCGATGTCGATGAAGATGAGCTGGCTGTCCCCTGGTTTCTTGATGTCCGGAGTCACCACCTTTGTGATATCGGGCATCGTCGCATAAGCAGAGATCACAAGCTCACGGGGAGATTTCACGATTTCATCTCCAACGCGGGTGGCCATGGAAAGACTGTCTTTTCCGCCATCCACCGCGATCCCCAACTGGATCATGAGATCCCGCATCGCGCAAGCCGCATCGTAAAGGGCCGCCCCTTC
>DBZJ01000089.1:3845-30899 GCA_002311635.1 Syntrophaceae bacterium UBA1163 | reverse complement strand
ATCTCTAACTCTTCCTTAGTGGGAGGAGGGGTTTTGACGATCTCCTCAGCTCGGAGGAGGGGGAAGCCACAATTCACCTGTACGTCTTCCAGGGTATATCCGCCGTGAATGGATTCAATACGCATCCGCTTGGTCTCTTCATCAAATCCCATCACAGCCATATTGGTGATTACCTTATAGGGGCCGGTGTTGGCCGACAATCCTGCCCTCTCTCGAGCTCCAGGACCATCGAGATACCCGGGCGAAGTTATAAAATCAACTTTCGGTACAAACCTCTTTACATCCTGGGGTGTGATGACCATAATTCTCCAACAGAAGGAGGCGAAATCATTCGCCCCTCCGGATCCGGGAAATCGCACCTGCGGCTTGTGCCAATCTCCGATGACCGTGGAGTTGAGGTTTCCGTACGTGTCGATTTGAGCCCCTCCCAGGAAGGTATAGTCCACCAGTCCCCGCTGAGAGATGTCCATGATATCGCACATGCCACTCGCCATGACCGCTTTGTAAAAGGTCCTTGAGTCACCGACGGAAATGGGCATGGTGGGAAGGAGCGGCGCAATGCCCCCGGCCTCGAACATGATCACCAAGTTGGGCGCATGGGTTTTCTGAGCCAGCATGGCCGCTGCGCAGGGGGCTCCCGTCCCCACTCCGACGCTGGTCCCATCTTCCAGATGGCGGGCGGCGGCCACAATCATCATTTCTACGGCGTTATAAGCGGCCATCTTGATCACTCCTTTTTTTCGACTCGATCAGATTCTCTTGATCTCGAAGTTCGCTGATCCGCTGAATGCCTCCGCAGAGTTCTAAGTATTCATTGAAATCCTTGGTTCCATAGATATACTTTTCCAAAAATTTCTTGAATTTCTCAGAACTCCTCTCTGTCTCCAACCAGAGCCTCAAATGTTCTTCATCAGAGAAGTACTCATAGGGCATATTCCCGGGATAACTCCCATACGATACTTCGCACACCGCGTCGACCAGGATGTAAGGAATCACGGTAAGCGATGGGTTATTCCGAATCTCTTCATTATGAACCAAGCGCTCACAGGTGATGACGAGATGCTTGGAGGCACGCGCAAGTTCTAAATCCGCAACGGATATTCCTCTTATTCTGGCATTCCCGTAGATATCGGCTTCGTGAACGTGGATGGCCGAAACGTCAGGCCAAAGGGCAGGATAAAGGGTATAAAGTTGTCCTGTGAAAGGACATTTCGCCACTTTTGCGGCACTGTATTTAAACGTATCCGTTCCCATGAGGTTACGACCCGGTAAGTATGAAACCCCCATCGCCGCAGCCTTGAGGCGAAGCGCCATAGAATAGTTGGACCATTCACAGCACTCCACCTTGCCACTTTCCATATACCGGCGGGCATTAGGAGAAAGCCCCCTCGCTTCCAACCCCACGATGTAAGCAATATCACAGCGATCAAAAACTTCTCCCGCTGCCAATATCTGAAAATCATGGGTAGAAGTGTGCCCGGCAAAAGCGAGATTTTTCTTCCTCTGTCTGACGATCTCATGACAGATGGCTGTGGGAATACGATTGGCCCCGAACCCGCCAATGGCTAAATAGTTCCCATCATGAATGAATAGATCGACCGCCTCGTTCACCGACATGGATTTATTCACTAAAGCTCTATTTTTCTGTCGAAAAAATTCCCTCGCCTTTTCAGCATCGGGATTCACAAAAAGAGGGCCTTCCCCTTGAGCAATCACTTCCACCATATCATCCCCCGTTGATTTGCGTGATCATGTTTCCGATGGAGCTTCTGAGTTTTCACAAATAGTGAAAGAAAACAATCGGGCGCCCCTGTTCGGACTTCACTCAATACCATTCTCAACTTTCCCTGTCAAGAAATATTTGCAGTTCTCCTCCCAAATCCAGATATCTCCCCTTGCTTCATTCCTTCACTCCCTCTTGCCCTCTATGGAACCAAGAACCGTAAGGGAGAGAAGGTTTTTGACGCCTTAGAGTGGTTGGCGAGCGTGGGCTTCCATGTACTGGATAAGCGCGAACAATTAGTGAGGGAGCAATTAGCCTCCAAAAAGTCGGTTAGTTGATTTCAAGTAGTAATCTGCGACCTGTCTTCATGAAGAGATCTGGAGAAGGTGTTATAGGTAATCCGACAGTCTCTGCCAATTCAAATCTTATCTTCTACATTTCAGGGTATTTTGAACCAAAGATATGTGGCAAAGCTAAGATTTTTAAGCCAGCCGGAACATCTCAGAGAGGAGGGGGAACCAATCTTCGAGGGGCGCTCAATGAGGGGGGCCGATTGTGACACGGGGGAGTCCCCCAGGGGTCGCTGGAATACTTCGACTATACTCATTCGTTCATCTTCCAAAAAGAATGGACCTCCAAAACCACTCTTCTGATAGCCTTGGAGGCCCCTCTTTCATTTGACCAAAATTTGACTATTTTATGCTTATATTTGACTTTTTCCTTTATTTTGTTTATTTTGGTTATACAAGTAAATCGGTAGGAGAATTAGATAGTTGTGAAATTCTGATAAGTTGCTGAAAAGGGTGGGCCCCGCTCTCAAAATCCCGCGGGGCTTCCACCCCATGTCGGTTCGATTCCGACCTCCGGCACCAAAGATTTTGACAGTCCTCTCTCTTTCATGTTAATGATCAATTGTTCGGGTGGGGCTGTAGCTCAGCTGGGAGAGCGCTTGAATGGCATTCAAGAGGCCGACGGTTCGATCCCGTTCAGCTCCACCATTTATTTTGTAACACTTCAAGCAGATGCGTTGATATAGGGTTGGGCTTGATTCTCTTCAATTTCTGCATTTCTTACTATTTTCTTACCACTGGTTTTAATCTCTCCGCATAAGCCATTCATCAGGTTGATCTGTTGCTTCTCGAAATTCGAGGTCAAATGAGAATAGCGCTGCGTCATCGTGATATTGGCATGTCCGAGTTGCTTCTGGACGAACTGCAACGCGGCTCCGCTCATGGCGAGATGAGAAGCCCCGGTATGTCTGAGATCGTGAAAATGGAGATCCTTAATCCCCGCCTTTCTGCAAGCGGTATTGAAGGATTTTTTTATATCCGCGAGGGGTTCCCCGTTGGGTCCGGTGAAGATGTACTCGCTCTCCCCCTTCGGGATCCCCATGAGAAGGTCGATCATATCGTCATTCAAAAACTTGTGGCCTGTCTTGTTCCGCTTCTTTTGCTCTTGATAGGTGAGCAAGCCGGTTTCCAGGTCGATTTGATCCCATTTTAAACGGAGGACATCGCCCTTCCTAAGCTGGGTAAAGATGGCCGCTATGATGATGTTTCTGAGGTATGGAGGGGAGACCTCCAAAAGTTTTAAGATTTCATCCTTTGTCAGAAACCTTTCCCTTCCGATCTCTTCGTAGAAGATAGAAGTTTTCCCCTCGGGGTTTCTGAACCTGCCAAAGGGGTTGTAGTCCAGCCATCCCCACTCGATAGCCTTGTTGAGCATGTGGCTCAAAATCTGGAGTTCACGGTTGACCGAAACCCCCGATCTCTCTCTTCCGTTCGCAGGAGATTCTTTTCTCTCTTGCCTGAATTTTTCGATCTCGTGAGGAGTAATTTGGAACAGCTTCCAATCGCCAAAATGCTCGGTCAAGCTCATGTCTTTCCATTCGTTGTTCTCATCGAAATAACCGATAAAATACTTCTGGCTTTTCTCGTGGGAAGGATTTCCCGTCCTGAGCTTCGAATACTCCTGCGCAAGCTCTCTGAACGTCTTTTTCTTCTTTATGACGATCCCCTTCCCTGCCTGGTCCTTCCTCTCGTTTAGCTTCTTCTGCGCCTCACCCAAAAGAGGACCGACCATCTCCCTGTGTTTCTTTCCGCCGGCATAGTAATCGATCCCGTAAACTGTTCCCTTCGGTCCCACATACTGAAAGATCCCTGGATATCTGCTTTTTAGGTACTTACCCATTTCAACTCACCTTCCTTTCTTCTTTGATGATTTAAGGTTAGTCTGTTTCACCCCCTTCCTTTTAATGAATTTCAAATCATATCCAAGATAGTCAAGAATCTGTTTGGTTCGCTTCCATTCTGGGTTAGCACCATTCTTCAGAGAACGATAAAGACTCTCATGAGCTATTCCCAAATCTTCAGCGATTTTGTAAACGGATACTTTATGTTTCCTGAGTAACCTTTTTAGCTCTCTCCCAATATATTTCATAGTGATATATATATCACCATTCCTATCTTTTGTCAAGCATTATTTTCAAGAATCTTTCGCCGAACTGTTCCAAAGAAGAGGCTTGGTTACGAACCTACAACTCTTCCACGCCTCGGTTTGAAGCTTATCTTTTGTCCAATGAAACCGTCGCCCATCGAAATAGCCGATTGTGACCGTTTCATTAGCTGAATCCCGGATCTCTACAAACTCGCTTCCGGTGACGGGAGTAACAAAACGCAAAGCTTCCCTCTTGGCCTCTTCAAAATCCTCGATATCAGTTAGCATTGGACACTCATATTTCAAAATCGAATACCGCATTGAAGCCCTCTCCTTTCTCATGCTCTTCCAACCTTGCTCCAATCGACTTTGTCTTCACCTACTCTTTCTTCAGAATAATGAGATAATAAGTTATGGTATTTGTCCGTTGTGTTTCCCCGTTTTGAATGTATTCAGCGTAACATTCTATTCTCTTCGAACCCGCAGGAATACGAATCGATACTCGAAAGTGCGGATGCAACCCGTAGGACACATCTTTCTCCTGAACATCAACGCAGGATCGGCTACCACCTGAGAAGTTGAAACAAGCCCTTTGAATTTTTTGGTCACGGTCTGCGTCAAATTTAATAGTGGCCCAATACTCCATGTTCGTTGAGAGGTCCCAACTTTGGGGAATATCCATACTTATTAATTTGAGGTTGGGTGTGTGCTGTACGTCCCCCCCCATTTGAAAATCCCCCTTAAAGTATCCTTCCGTTCCTTCCGTGATAGTGGCCCAAGAAGAAATTACTAACAAGAGAGCTATATTCATTAAAGCAGCTTTTAATAGTAATTTCATAACCAAAAACCTCCTCCCTTACTGCGACTCTCTTCTTCCTCATTTCGTTTCCTTTTCCCTAAAAATCAATCTCCTCATTTCCCTACAAAACAAAATTATAGTCTTTTTGGTCAAAAAATACATTCCACACCCTATCCAAATTTCCACTTATTTTGCGGTAGCCTAAAGATGAGGAGAAGAAAGTCTTCTTATTCCTTCCTCCTGCAGAAAGGGCTAAGGTCCCCCGTGGTCCTTTCTGCCCTCTTTCTCTTTTTGGATTCAAAACTCTCTCTCACAATGCCCTGCAACAAGACTTCTCACCTCTGCCAATAGTAAACCTCGCACCATGGATCAATGAGTTACCTTCTTTCTTGGCCGGTTGAGGGTTAGGGTTCACCTCCTTTCTCACTTTTTATCTTTACATAATATCTTACGGAGTGTCTCAGTATTTATTTCTGGACTAATGTAATCCCACGTACCATTGATTGATCTGGACGTTCCCGTTCCATCTTTTTTATAGATAATAGTTGAAAGGGTTCGAATCATTTTTTCCTCACAGTTTATTTCAAATAACACTCTTAGTCTTGGTTTGATATCGTGATTGGCTGCTTCTTCCCACATTATTATGTCAAGGTTGCTATCAAGGCTCGTTTTTGGGTAAGGATTCAGTAAAACATATGGCGGGTGATACCCCTGCACGAGCTTCTCTGCCGCCTTCTCTATAACTTCTTTCTTGCTACCTATCATCTCAACTTCCAACGTTTTAACAGTTTTAGTCCATACCGTAACATTTCCATTAGATAAGTATTCTATACTCTCAGCATCATAATAACCAATTGTCGTCTTGTCTTTTGACAAAACTGAGCCTCCAAAAACTTTCCAATCCGCCCCCCACACTTCTGCATAGCCAAGGATCAAAAGTCCGATGGATAGAACCCCCAACTTACCCAATAATGATTTCATTTGGTCACCCCCCTTTACTCTTCCATATAAGGCTTGATTAAGGCTTCAAATTCGGCCTCCGAATGGCAAATCTTATCTCCGACTTTACATACAGGGGTCTTGGTTCTATCAGGAAATTTCTGAAACCTACCATAAGCTAAGGTGTTGGACTGTTGGCCCGCTTCAAAGACATCAAACAAATACTGACTAAGATTCTCTTCCTTTCCATCCTTGAAAGTAGAAACAAAAATATGTATAAAGCACCTATCCAATTTTTTATTATAATGGGATGTATAATCAGGCCAGAGGTTAGAGTCACTTCGATACTGGCCTTTAAACTCAAAAAAGAATTTCTTCGCTCCCTCTGCACACTTCTCTTGAAGAGCCAAGGTGCTTTGAGCACTTGCTGAATATACCATCATGATTGTAAAAAATAGTGCCAAAATAAGTTTTTTCATCTCAGCCCCCACTCTTGCCTTGTTATACCATTTTCGCAATTTCAAGATTTACCACTTTCACCATTTCCAAAAACTCCTCTTTGGTGAATATTCCCTTTTCCACAAGCAAACGAATAACGGCATCCTGAGAGACCAATAGGGACGTAATGAGTTCTTCAGAAGAAACGACTTGTTTAGGATCAAGGGCAAGGGCCATTCAGGTTATCTCCTTCCTTTGGTCAGAGGCCAGTTAAAGGCTATGCTTCGCGGATCTTCCCACACTTGCGACACTTCCACTTTCTTCCTTTAACTACGACCTGCCAGCGATTATGACCACAAGCACACGCTTTAACTCCGTCCATTCTCTTTGTTATCTCCTTCACCTCTTCGGTCTTTCCCTTCGCCTTCGCCATCTCTCTCATCTCCTTTCATTCTCAAGACGCCCAAGATTCCAGGCGGCTCTTAATTTCTTAAACTGCCCCGAGGGACCACTTGCCGGTCTCTCGGGCACGAGGCTTTAATCTCCCCGGGCGAACTTTTCAGCCAAACTCCCCTTGCCCGGGAAAGAAACCCCCGGCTTTCCAACTTGTTTACCATTTTTGTATTGCTTTAAATGCTCATCGACCGCCCTTCTGATAATCTCAGAGACCGTGAGACCCGTCGCCTTCGATACCTTCTTTAAATTCTTAATCTGTAGATCCGTCAAATAGAACCCGACCCTTTTACCCATGTTATTACCTCCTTTCCTAAGAGTTATACCAATTATACATAACTACTGCCTTTTGTCAAGTTTTTTTTGGATTTGATTGGATAGTCAGTTTCAAAAAATTTATTGGAGAAGGCTGATTCCTCGACGAAGGTTTACTTTGTGAAATTTTGGCTTCCATAATTTCTAAAGAAGGTGTATATTACAAGCGGAAAAATAACTAATCCGGGTATCTTTATCAGTAAAGTAGTGCTCAGCCATTGGTTGAGGTAACTTAGAAAATGCTTACTGACATCTTTGCTCAAAGGTACTCATCGCGAGTGCTTTGGGAAGCCTATACGGAAACCGGATCGAAGCTTCTCGTGCAGTGCTTTCGGATCGTTGCCGAACAGCTTATCCCTTACTGGATCGATGGAAAGGAAAGTGTTGAGGCAAAGACAAAGTGGATATTGCTACACGACCGACTCAGTATGGAGCTTGGTTTAGACGAACTTGCACCTCGGTATTATTCCTATCAAACCGACTGGATGGGCAAGCCTTTCACCTCCTCTGGCTTCTGGACTTACGACAAGGTGTGCAAGGACTTCGTGTGCGCCGAGTTCACGGGCGCCGTATCCCCCGACCGATTCATGAAGGAGCGAATCAGCTTTATCGAGCTTGCATTTCGGTTGCGCGAAGAAGAGTTGATCGCGCTCAGCGTTGATGCCTCGAAATGGCGAATAAGTTTTAACGAGTCCCTAAATGCCAGCTTTAAGGCGTCTGTGGATGAGCTGAATGAGAGATTCAGGCGAGCTGGAACGCAGCTCAACTATCACAATGGATTTATCCAAGTTGTGACTGATTCTTTAGTGGAACAACAGATCGAGCGTGCGTTCTGGAAAGTCGTGGCAGATCCTCTATGGAAGAACGTGGACATCGATATGAAGGAAGCCTTGGACCGACGTGACGCGAATGACCGCGACCCAGCCTTCTACGCTGCGCGGGCGCTTGAGAGTGCAATTAAGATCATTTCGGACCAAAAAGGCTGGACTCATGGCGCCGAGAGAGGCGCACACAACTATATCGACAACCTCTGCAGCGAGAAGAATAGTGAGTTCATCAAGGGCTGGGAAAGAGATGTGCTGAAAAGCTTCTTTACTATTATCCGAAATCCATTCAGCCACGGACCAGGTAGCGCCGAAATGCCTCAACTCACCCTGGAACAAACAAACTGGGCGATTGAGACCTGCATGTCATGGATCAAGAGTCTTGTCCAACGCATGTAGCCCTTAAAAAAAATCAATATTCGGTTGTCAAAGAGCAAGAGTACCACTCAAGGTGGAACCAAGGGAAATCTTTGGACACCGTTGGACATGGATTTTCAAAAAAAATCGTTGCCTTTCTTCAATCACTTTGATAGATTCTCAGATGAGAAGCGAGTACGCTCCTAAAAAAGTGTCTAAAAATAAGATCAAAAGGAGAATAGTCGTGCCGAAGGTTATCGTATACTACTTCAAAAAATACGATCCAAATTCGGATCAGATGGTCCTGTCAAAGAGCATGACCACCCTCAAAGAAATTACTAAAAATAGTGGTGTTCCGCTCTGGGAAGGCGCCAAAGAGGTTGATACATCTGATCTTGACGGTAATGGATTTTATCGAGAGAAAAAAAATAATAATATCCTTTTTCCCCCTCACACACAGAAACTTATTGCTTTAACCAAATAATATCCTTCTTCGCAATCCTCCAAATCCTTCCCACCTTGTAAGCGGGTATTCCCTTTGCCCAAAGACGCCGGTAGATCGTCTTAGGATTGACCCCAAAGTGCTCCACAAGCTCTGTCACTGTGAAATAGTCTCTCATCAAAACTCCTCAGTGAATTTCCTTTAACTTTACACTCAAATTTGATAAGCTAAAGAATGGCATCGGAGGGATTTCCTCTTCCATTTCTCTTCTGGTTGAAGCCCTACCTGAATCCTGCCTAATACCGCCTGGGGGGTAGCCATGGACAGGGACAAAGAAAAGAACAGAATGGTAATGGAGCAAATCTTTTTTCATATCCTTGAGACTTTGCGACTTTGCAGCCGACTGGATCTTTCAGGACTCGGTCCTTTAGAGCAACGAGAATGGAGTGAAAGAATCAAGCTCTGCAAAAACGCTCTTGAGTTTACAAAAAATTCAGTTGAGAAATTAAATAGTCTCATTTCTCCAGGGGAAAACCATCCCTTGTCCTAAGCCGCTCCATCGGGTAGTCCCATCAAGACATTCCTCGCTCTCTAACATCGATATTCCCCCGATCCCTTTCACGTTGTTCCCTCCTCTCCCTCCTCTTTTTCTCTCGCTTTCGTGTCCTTTCAATGGCGAGCCTATCCTTAACTTTTCTCCTCTCCGTCCTCGAAAGAGCGCTCCGGCGAAGGCGAAGCTCCGGGGAGATGTCCCTTTCAAAATCCCGCTTCAGGTCCCGGATTGCCCGTTCAAAAATCAGTGGTGTCAAGATAGGCCCCTGTCAAATGCGCTTACAAAATCCATGATCCTTATGTCGGCCTCAAGAGATTTTGAACCAGAGTGTTTAACCCGGGATCCGATAGGCTCTCAATCAAGAGAGCCGCCCCAACCTTTCGGGCAAGCCTGAAAAACTCCGTCCGATGCTCGGGACAACAGAAAAGTTGTCTCTTCCCTCTCCGCCGAGGCTGGAAAGTCTTCCTACAGCCTGGAAGAAGGCATAAAAGAGGGCTAAGGTAAACGTGCACGTTATGTAGAAGCGGTGTTCCTTCCTGGCCTATGGTTTGATAAGGGGTATGTCTTAAAGAAAGGCTTTTCATGGTGAAACAACCCTATTTGTTAAGGGGCCCATCTTCCGAAAGGATGGGGTTAAGGCATCCCCGGCAAGCCTTTTTCTCTACCCATCCGACCTGATCCGGGACTTCCGAAGATCCAGTATAATCGGGGCTCATTGGTCTTACCTCCTTTTTTCATTTCAATCCCCTTGAAAGAACCTTCTTGCCGCCTCGGTCATAGTCGCTTCGATGCTGGTAGGTAGTTGGTCCACGCGAGGAGGCTCTTTCTTCTGGCCGATGAAGAAGACGCCGGGGGTCCCTTTCTCAATTCCTGCCGCACCGGTCGCCATGGCGAGGGCGACAATGCAATCGATTTTGTGAGAGGCTTTCGTCTTCACGATCATCATCCCCCGGGTTGTTTCCTTGCCAACAGCGAAGGATGCCTCTCGCCTCAGTTCATCGTCCTTGTAAAGCCTCAAGATCCGGTGCTTCACGGCATCATAAAGAGCCTGACCTACTTCCGTCATGTTTGGGACCGTTTGGGGAAATTCAACCATGTTGACCTTTCCCTTCAATGTAGTCGCGCTTCTGTGGAGCTGGTAGGGATCGTACCGGCATTCTACGACACTATATCCCTTTGCGAGTTCGAGGATGTAAGCTTCCATCGTCGCCTCCAGGTCCATGGGGTCCTTTTTCGTGGGTTGCCACGTGCGAAAAGGTCCCAGCTGGAGAAGATTACCTTCCCGGAAGACGCTCACAACCCCTGATCGGTCCTTCTTGACACTTGCGTCCGCAGCGACGTAGAGCCGAATACTTTTGCTCGGAAGAGGTGGACGGTACTCGGGATCCACGCAGCCGTCCCAATCCGCCATATCAAATAGTGAGCTCTCATTGCTCACCCAGCGATTCTCATGAAGGCGAAGATATGTGTTGACGCGGAGATCCGCTCGCTGGCTTGCATAATAGCCGGCCGTCTGCCAGGGCATACGCGGCTCGTGTGACCAATACATGAAGAGGTCATTGATGGTATAGACAGGGAAATCCGTGCCCAGTGGCCTTTTCACGCCGGGCTTGACGTTGCCCTGCTTATCGAAGACCCGGTGATAAAGCTCCTCAAGGAGGACGCTCTCGCCTTCCCATCCTGCGTAGGTTGAGATGAACCGGATGGAATTTTTTCGAGTTGGAACTGGTGTTAATTCTTCGTAAAGTCTGCGGGATTTTTCGCTCATGAAACCCCACAATTCATCGAAGCTCGCAAGCCCCTGGTTTGCCCCGGCCTCGCCGGTATAGTCTGAGGGAATGGCCTTGATCGTCGTCCCGTTATCGAGCCGGATCAATAACCGCTGTAGTTCGGCCTTTTGTTTAAGGACTGGATTACGGCTGATAAATCCTTTTACGCCATCGAACACGCGAGAGGTCGATTGATCCAAATCATTAGCTGCAATGATGATCTCATCGGGAGGCTGCACACAAAAGCCCCACCACAAACAGACTAAGGCATCGACCGTCGTCTTACCGCTTTTCTTGGGTTCGCTCCAAACGATATTCCTATAAACGAGTCTTCCATCTTCATCGAACCGAAAGCCCTCGCCGAGAATAAGCCTTTGATGAGGTTCAAGGATGAGGGGTTGGCCATCCTCTTTGATCGCAAAACTGTCAATGAATGGACAAGGCAAAATCATGGCTTAGGTGCTCCTATCTTCATTTGAATCATTCCGATGATTTCCCCTTTGAAGAAGATTCGGCAAAATTGCACTCCACGCTTTCGAAGTTCAAAAATTTTATCGCGCGCAAAAGAACCCGCCCCCCATTCGTCGCCGTACTCCTCGCCCCTGATGACGTATGGATCGCGCGAGGCGTGGAAAAGTTCATGATAAAATTCGTAAATCCAGGCCTCGTTTTCCTGAAGTTTGAGAAAGGGGTGTTTCAGGTTGATCCGTTCACAGATCTTCGACGCGGGCACGTTCGGGTCCAGTAAAATTTCTTGCGTCTCCGGATCGTAGCAAGCGATGCCCTTTTTCGAGTAGTATAAAAAATTGTTCAGCCGAACAACCCTGACACGCGCATTGAGGGCCGTGACTTCGCTCCTTACGAATTCCGGCGGAAGAAGCCGTGAGATATTTGGGTCGATTGTGAGCTCGGGCATAACTTAACCCCGCGACTTTCGGGCCTTGGCTTCGTCAATCATTTCCTTGGCTGCCTTCTCGACGATCTGTCTGAAACAATGCGGGCACGGCGAGGCTTTCAGCTTTTCAAGGTCTATCCAAAAACCCACCTTGCCATAGCGGGTCTCGACCAGTGTCCATATCTTTCTCGAACTCTTTGCCTGTGTTTTCTTCATGAAGCCCTCTCATTTCCCCCATCGATTTCGCCTTCGATGGCCCTGACCATCGCGTCCGCCTGCCCCGGTGCGGTCCAGACATTGCAGTCATCGATTTCAATTTGGAGATTTTGAATTTTTGAAATCACTGGCGGCGCCTGAAGGGTCTTAACCGGCCTGGAGTTCCCGGGATTGGGGGGTTCAAGTTCTAAATTTTGGCCGGGCACTGCCTCCCAGCCGTTTTTAACAAAAGAGTCGAGGCAGTGAAGTTCGCATTGCTTGACAATGAAACCATCGGCATCCCGTGCTTGACCCGGGGGGTTACATGATCCATCGGGCAACAAAATTCCCCGCTTTCGAATCAAAACCAATTTACTTTTAAACCGGTCCATTCGTACCGGACAATTAGCCTCCCACAAAATGCCGAGACTGACGAGTTTTCGAATGCGAGCAACCAAGTCTTTTTTCAGGGCCTCGATTTCCGACCAAACGTGCGAAGCCTCTTTCTCGCAATAGTTTCGCCGCCTCTGATTTAACTCCAACTCCAACCTTTTAAGCTCCTTACCCTTGCCATCCCTGAGAGCTTCCAGTTTTTTCCCCTCTGCCCAAATCTCATCGCCGAGTTCCTTCAATGCCTTCCTGAGCTTCTCATCGTCTCCACCTGCTTGAAGAATGCGCTCAAGGTCGCCACGAATTTTCAACTCCTTCCCTTTGAGTTTGTTTAATTCTTCCTCCTTCGCGGCGATTCCGAGCTTTCTTTCAAGCGACGTAATCTCCTTCCGCAATGCCACAATGGTCTCACCGTTTCCACCTGACTTCCTTAATTCAGTTTCCATATTATTTCGCTCCTTTCCTTTTTTGAAATATTTCATTACCATCTTAAACCTCTTCCGCTTCCAAGTCGCCCTCACTAAGATCCTCTGTGCCCGCCTTGTTCATAAAATAGTGGCGGACCTCTGAGAGAATTTGACTCAGGGTGTGGCCGGCCACAAAACCGGATTGAATCAACTCTTTTAGGTCCGACCTCATGATCTCCTCGGGCGACCGAGCTTTCTCCTTTTCTTCAACGAGCTCCCCCTCCAGCCTTTGCACGGTCTCCTTCTCTTGCTCAATTTCTCCCTGAAGCTCGCTAATCTGAGATCGCAACATATCCACTTCACGGGAGAGGTCCCTTAGCTGGTCCAGCCTCTCCATGCCCTTCCGGGCCTCTTCAGAGATTACCATTTGAGAATATTCTCTGAGTGCGGGGCCGCCATTCGAAGCGCTCGGAACTAACCACCTGGGCCTTTCATTGCCACAGCGCCCCTCATTCATCACTTTTGCCCTCCGGTTCCTTCTCTGTATTCTTTTGTTGAAGATATTCGTCCAGACTCAAGACCTTCCTCGCTCGCTTCTGTAAGCCCAAAGCCATCAAGTCTAATCGAATCGAATTTTGAACGGCCAACGCGTGATCCTTGCTTCCGAAAGATTTGTCCTTGAATAGTCCGACGTGGTAAAGGTGAGACTTCAACGTCTTGATGACGATCTGCTCAATGAGAATCGACTCTGCAACGCTCGGCTCACCGCCTACATGGGCAATGAGTTCGACTCGCAAACGGGCCATCCATTTCCCCATCCTTGACCTTCCATCAATGTGTACGCCCCTCAGATCACTCCACAGCCCGCTTTTGATGGGGCGTGTGTGCCGTTTGCCTTTCATTCGACCTGCAATTCGCAAGCTGAGTGCTTCTTTTTCATTAGCCATTTTCAAACCTGTTAGTAAGAAGGTAGTAAGAAGCCCTGCCAGCGCTTAATACTATCAATAGCTTAGCCACGACCTCTTTTTCCCCCATCAAGAGACCACTCCTTATTTTTTCGCTCTTCAATCCAAGCCTCGATCTCTGACGGCGAGAACCGTATGCATCGCTCGATATGAATAAAAGGAATCCGCTTCTGTCTGACCAATTTATAAATCCAGACCGGCGTCACTTGCAGGGCCTTCGAAAGATCATGAACGGTTAAGAAAGTCTCCATATACACCCTTATACACCACTATGCATCACCTAAAGCATCAAGGGCCGACGTTTTTATTCGCTCGACAGGGCGTTGCCTGGACCCGGGAGCCGCGAAGCCCCCGGGACTTGATTGATTGAATGAGTGAATGAGGCTCAATCATTAAGGCGGCCTCGTTTCTTGCGCTTCTTTCTATCTCGACCTTTCCCACGACGCCCTTCTAACCCCTTGATTTCTAACCCTCTGACTCTTGCCTCACTTGATATTGATATAGATAATGATAGTGATTAAGATATAGATAAAGATTAAGATTAGTTCTCAGGGTTTCCCGTAATAAGTTCATATAAGCAAAAGACCCTGGAGTAGTGGAAGATATCAGGTTTCTCCTTCTTCTCAGGTTTGCCTCCATCCTCAGAAGGAACAAGCCAGGTTGGTTTGACGGTCGAGACCTCGGCGGTAAATGACTTATTCAAAAACTTGCTCGGATTCATTTCTTTAAATCGGTTTCTCGGTGGTCTTTCACCTCCGTTTGCTACCCTCCAAGCATCGTGGTAACGGTGGCCGTCTGAAATTTTATCAATTAACTTGCCTTGCTTATCTGTAGGAAGATTTAGAAACATGGGAATAATTTTTCCGATCTCCGGCCCTTCGATTATTTCAAACCATAAGACCACGCGATTTAATAACTCGCCCCATCCCTTAGAACCCTCGACCCAGATTTTCGGACGCTCCTTGTTGATGCATCGTATGTGATATTTTCCGGGTGGAATTTTAGTCCTTGCTTCACTCCATCTCTCGTAAAGATCCATTCAAGCCTCTCGCAGAAGGCAGCGGGGGACGGGAGCATCTGCGAGAATGCTCCCATGCCTTCGCACAAAGGTGTCCCCCAATGCTTTTTTTTAGTTTGGAATTATCAGTCGTGTGATAGAAAGCAGCCCCCATCATTCCCTCTCCCCCTGAAACAGCTCGGGGAACAACTTCTCCGGCTCCGACCGCACGGCCTCTGCGATCTTCTCCGCCTGCCGCTGGGTGGGTCGAAAAAAGCCTCTTTCGATCAAGCTAAGCCGCGATTGGGGAATACCCGTCTGAGAAGCCAGGTCGTACTGACTCATCCCATTAACCACCCTTGCGATCTTCAGATTGACATTGACCTCCATCCTCAACCTCCATGAAATGAAAAATCCAGCAAACTTTTCTCTTCTGAATCTAAGGATAGAGACGTTTTTGTTATTAATCAAATGGTTTAACTGGCAGGTTTAGAGGGCGAGTTGTACCACCAAAACAGAGTAATGACTCAGTTCCATTGGTGGTAGCTTCTGCTAATATCTAAGATGGAATAATGTAAATATCGGAGGGTCTTTTTTTCTTAACCATGCCTGAAACATGGCATAACCGCTCAAGCTTGATCAGGAGAAAAATTCGAGGTTCTGAGGTTCTAACGTTTAGATTTTTCGATAAGGTCTTTATTTATTAAAATACGGTCATCGCATACATTGAGAAGGTGCCACGAACTTCCGTGTTCAAAATAAGTATTTTCAGTATGTTTACCAAGATCCTTAACGCATTGACAAGCACTTGCAAAATCTCCATCTGCGCTAACCAAAATTGCCACATCATAAAGGTTCTTATATGCCATACTCATCATGTCAACGGCAAGATTCACATCACATCCTTTCTCAACAGGGTAATAAAGGGTATGCCCACAATTTTCACAGGTTTTTGTTTTCTTCAAAAAATATCCAAGCTTCAATTCAAGATATGGGGTTCTACGGAGAGCATCGAAAAATAATTGTTGCCTCTTGTATTCTGCTGGATCATCGGCTTGTCTTAAAGGAGTATTGTAATAATAAGTTCTAACATGTTTTCGTCCTGCACAAAGTAAATCACTAAATTTTTTAAAATCAATATTAGCAGGAAAATGGTTGGCTTTAAGATTATGATAAAAATTACTACCGTCAATAAATATCATGATCTTCTCATCGCCCATTTTCTCCTCCCCATACAAAATAAAAACCCGCCGTCACGTATGAAGGCGGGGATTTAATTACCCAGCGTCACGTATGACGATGGGGGCTTCATTAATTATATAGTAGCAATCCGATAACAAAAAATCAATGCTTTGTCAAGAAAAAAGTACGATCTAATAAATTTGGTCCGGACTCATTATAACCTGCAATATTGATACCAAGCAAGAGGAGAGATGTAACTACCTATAAATATTAATTAAATATTTGGCGGTCATAATTTCCCATTCAAAATCATGGCAAAAAATTACTATTTTGTCCAAAAGTTTGTCAATTCGTTTCTCTCAATGAGGACAACAATTGAACCGGACCACTACCAAAAGCACAGGCTATTTATAGCCGGATTTCACGAAATCGTTGTATGTTCGGATTACGCCGTCAATCGAATTCTCCGAGTAAATGCGTATCTTGACGCAGTCTAAACATTCCCTTACGAAACGGTAAAAATTCCCCCATCTCCCTGGCCTTTCTTTTGTGTGCTCCTCGTAAAGGCCGCCCAAATAAGCAATTAAGGCGTGCAATGCCCAATTCGGATTTGGGCCACCTCTTTTTTTTGAAAGGATCGATAGCTTCTTTTCAATTCGTGATTGCATTTTCGGGAGGTCTTCCATCACGCGATCAAATAGACTATCTCTCATCGGACCCTCGACGGTATCCTCACCCTTGAGGGCTTCTCGTGCCAGAAAGTTAATGGAAGCAAAACTCTCTATCAGGGGTTTAATATTTTTTCTCAGCGCCGTCAGTTCCTTCCTCATTTTTGATGCGTTTGTTTTGCTTTCCATGAAGAACTTTTCAAAGAAGTAAATGATCTTATTTTGAAGCAAAGGATCAAGGCGGCAATTCAAATTTTTTTCTATGATTTCGATTAGCCTTGTGCGATTCTCTTTTGGGATCGCTGCATCTTTGCCCCCTATGACTCTCTGGATTTTATCTGCATCAATACTGAAAACTAATTGACCCTGACCGGTGCAGTCCCAATATTGTTTAAGAACCCGGATCTCCTCTTCTGTAAGTTCTCTATGTACCCATCTCCATTTTCTATTTCGGGCCTCCTCTATGAAACGGTTGAATCGGTCATCTGCTACCGCTTTCTGTGGCTGTCTAATAGTGCTTATGGATTTCTGGCGATATCCACGTTTCGGATTTCGTACTACTGCCTTCTGAGGTTGTTTCATTTCGATCTCCCTTCATCGCTCCCTAAGTATTGAAGGGGAGGCCCAGGACCGTAGGGATGCGGTCTTTTCGGCCAGCTGTGCCTATGGCCTCCCTGAATTTCTTACCGGTTTCTTACCACTAACTTGACCATGTCTGAAAAAAACCTTTTGAAATCCGTTGTAACTGATTATACTCTCGCCTCAAAAAAAAATCAATCATAAAATTGAGCAAACCATTGATAATAAAGGGTTTGCTGGCATCCGTTTGAAATCTACTATCTATGATGGCATTCAAGAGGCCGACGGTTCGATCCCGTTCAGCTCCACCATTTATTTTTTTTGTTTGAAGCATCATTCGGAACCTTCCATAAAACTCCATTGAATATTTCCCATCGAAAACACTTCCCCGAAAGAATAACCTCTGAGTTTCAGCCTGCAAGGCACCGTTGCACTTTAAGATTAATTTGATTGACGGGGAAATATCTGCGAGCAGAGCGATGGAGCCACGAGACAATTGACCGCGGTGAACGATGAGAGTCCGCCGGCCTCGTTGAGACCGGCGGACTCCGGGGGTTAAGGGTTGAATACGAAGGAGGAGGAAAGGCGCTCGTTCTTATTAAACATCGCCCAGGAGGAAACCTTAGCCTGGGTCGAAAGTATTTGCTTTCGCGGCTACGATTCGAACGACCGCATCTATAATGATCACGACAATTATCAAAGAATTGATGAGCGCCAATTCAGCGGGTGCATTACTCATAATAGGGTCCTCTCTCACAATAGTTGATGTTCATAGATGAGATAGCACATTCCATGCCAAAATATATGGCTCATCAATTGATTGAAATTGTTGAGAATTCTCAGCACAGAGAATGTGAATTTAATTACTAAACTGAAAAAAAATTTATATTTTATGGAGGAATCTCCAAAAATGGTATCAACGAACGGAAAAGTAAGGAGAAAGCTGAATGAGACATTAAGTCACGGAGTTTCGCTGATGGTCAGGATCGGTTTGTTTGGCGTTCCCGTCAGCAGGCATACGCCGGACTTTGTGCAATGTTTATCAGAAAATTTTTCAAAACAGTCCGATCCTTCGGAGAGATGTCTTCAAACTTTACCCCGGTCCGATAATCCCATGTCCAATCCTTCCTGAGACGAGTATCCATCCAAATGACCTGGACGACCGTCTCAATAATGTTTAACCCGGACCGAATAGGAAGAAATAATTTCAACGCAAGATGCTGACCAATTCCCATTCTCTCTGGAAGGCAGACAAGTAGTCCTCCTTCGCTGGCATTGGCAGCCTGGGCGAATTTGAAGAACGAATTCGCTTTGCTATACTTGACCGGCAAAGTGATATTAAATCTGCGACACTTTCTCTTTTCCACTAACGACATGCTCATTGCTCGGATTTGATTTCCTTTTACGACAATTTATAGCAAGAATTATGCCATGGAAATGCTGGCCGCCGTTGACATTTAACTTACTGAATTTTAAGAATAAATCTGTATAATAAATGGAGAGTTAACATGAAATATGGCCCGACCGGCGTGACATATTGTCGGGGAAGGAACTATTTCTGGCAACCCAAAATGCACTCTCTCCCCAAAAAAGGGATTGCTTCCCTGCCTACCGGCAGGCAGGGGCAGGCAGGGTTTCACTCGCAATGACGCTTTTCTAAATCCAATCCGGGCGGCACTTATCCGTTGAAAACAAAATCCAGTTCAAGTATGATTATTTAAAACAGGAAAAGAGGCGCATCGTGCAAGAGGAAATGAACCAGGGAGCAGTGATCGACCCTTTCCACTGGGACAGACTTTCCACGCTTCACCCGACGGATGTTTGCAACCGAACAGAGGCCATCTATTATCCCACCCGGGAAGGCTTTTTGTTGCCCGTCTACAATCTCCGGTACCTCATTCTCCCAAAAGAAAAAAAGATTCTGCGGATGGAATGGAATGATAAACCCGTTGAGGAGGCGCTCCGTCCTTATTTCTATCTGATAGTCCTTGTTTATCTGACGGAGGCTAAAGACGTCAAACCGACGCACACCTGGATCAGCGAGAAGGATCTTAAGGGAGGATCTACCTTCTTTCGGGGTCCTCATCGCCTTGGAGTTGAGGAACTGATAAACCTTTCCGGTAAGGATCCGGAGGCATTTCTTAAAACTGGTAAGCGGCTGGGGGGGAGCGAAATCCTTTACGGCGACAAAGGGTTCGCCTTAGAGGTATTTCCAAAAGTCCCTCTCGCCTACCTCCTATGGAAAGGGGATGCAGAATTCCCTCCGAAGATCAGTATCTTGTTTGACTCCACAATCGAGTTCCACCTCCCTTTGGATATCATATGGTGCATGGTGGCCGAGACGAGCCGCCGTCTCGCAGAACGCTTCCTTCCCTAAGGGATGAACGCACGGAACGTAGGCTGTTTCGGGACCTGCTTTCTATTGCCATATGGGACAACTTCGTTTATAGTTTTGAAGCTCTTATCAAACACCATTGGAGGAGGGAAACTGGCTTATGAGAACGGTAAGGTTATCGGTACTCGCATGCGTGGTTCTTGCTCTTGCAATGTCGTGGGCAGGTTGTTCAAAACCACCCGAAACAGAAAAAGAGAGCGCCAAGAAAGCCATGGAGGATGCCATCTCCGCGGGCGCAGAGAAATATGCCACGGCTGATCTGGAAGCTGCCAAGAAGCTGTGGGAGACGGCAGACTCCCAGATGAAAGAGAAGAAGTATAAGGAAGCAAGGCAGAGCTATCTTGATGCAAAGGCAGCATTTGAAAAAGCGGCGGCTGCCGTTGAGGCCGGAAAGAAGGCCGCTGTCGATCAGGCGAAGAGTGCGCTGAATGGCGTTGAAGAGGATTGGAAGAAATTAAACGCCACTGCAAAAAAAATGGAGAAGAAACTCAAAGAGAAGAAGCAAGTATGGAAGGCGGATGCCAAGGCAATTCACGACGGCCTGGCAAGGGTAAAAGAGAAGATCTCCTCGGCCCCTGACGAAGCCAAAGCTGAGCTGGATGAGCTGAAAACCATGATGGACAGATGGAAGAATACCTTCAAGGAAATGGCCAAGGCTCCGGCAAAAGCCAAGACAGGCAAAAAGAGAAAGGCATAGCAAAAAGGCGCGTTCCTAAACCCACCTCTGGACTTGAACCTCGGACGAGATCTCCTGAAAATGGAGACACGGAGATGGGGGGATGGGGCGATAATGAAATATATATCGAGTTGTTCCAACTCTCTTGGGGGCATCCCGGCATATCATAAAGTGACTCAGTCCTGATACTTCAAGTATAATCCGGGATCATCCAATGAGGTCGTAGCGCTGCCCAGCTCCTCAGGATTCCGGGCAGCCAATCTCCCAGACCTTTTGCCATGTAGAATCGGGGGAAAAGAAGATCATCGTCGGGGGCGATCACGCCCTCCTCGATGGCCTTCCTTGCCAGAGGGGTGTGGGGATAAATCCGGACTCCCGCCGTAATCTTCAAGCTATCCAGTTTAAGGGAGTCGCCGAAAACAAGGCTCTCTTCAACCGATTCCTCTGTCTCACCCGGACTTCCGAGCAACAGGAATCCCATCTGCTTTATTCCGTGTTCAGAAAACATCTCAGAAATTCTCCGTACCTCTCCGGGCGTAAATCTCTTGTTCATGTTCCTCAGGATTCGTTCAGAACCACTTTCAAACCCCGCACTCACCTGGTCGCAACCGGCCCTCGCCATCAGCTCGACCAGTTCTTTGTCCGCATGCATCGGGTAAAGGATGCTCCACCATGCGATGTCCAGGTCTTGATCGATTAGTTTACGGCAGATCTCCCTGGCATAGGAAGCCGGGAGATTGAAGGTATTATCGACGAAATAGAAATGGCGAACTCCCGCCCTTCGCCACCGGGCGATCCACTCGACAACCCTCTCGGGAGAATGTCTCCGCAAAGCCCGACCTTCGATAATCCCTGTGCTGCAATAGCTGCAGCTCAAAGGACATCCGCGTCTCGTCTGAACCGGCATCCAGAGATCTTCTTTCCGGGAGGGTGTTGACCAGAGGTCCGGATTGGGAAGAAGCAGTCTGTCCAGGCTTTTTGCGAAGATTCTTTCACAAGGAAGACCGTGACCGGGCAGGTAAAGGCCGGGCAATCCCGGCAGGCTGGCACCTTGCTCTATCCGCGCGATCACCTCCGGAAAAGCCTCTTCTCCTTCGCCTTGAATCCCCATATCCGCGTCCAGGAACGACAGGGCGCTTTCTGGAAACAGGCTGTATCCTGCTCCCCCCAAAACAATCGCTGCCTTTGAAAGGCTTCGACAGCGTGCCACGATTTCTTTCACCGGATCCAATAAGAATCTGGGACGCTCCATATTCTGATCATCGATGTTTCTCACCGATATTCCGATCAGACCCGGCCGAAATCCATCGATCGCCTCTTTGAGAACGAGCGTTGTGTCCTTTTCGGCCATCAAATCCACCATGGCCACGTCATGGCCTGCCCTTTGTGTCGCAGCGGCCACGCACGCCAGGCCAAGGGGCAAGACGGGCATATTTATTTTTTCCGTGTTGGCAGAAATAAGAAGGACTCTCATTGCCTTGATCCGAATGCTCTCCGGGGCCGGCCTCACTTCGGGCTGCCAAAGCACTTCATCTTTTACCCGGAAAGACTTTGTTCTTACCCCCTAATTATACCCTATCTCCTCGCCTTCCTGCCTTATGCATAACTACCCTCTCAACACCGCATCTCCCCGTCTCCCCATCATTTCTCACTCTACCCTGGCGTAGGCGTGGCTGAGGACAATCCCTCGGTCCGTTCGGCACTGGATGAAGTAGCGTCCCCCCTTATCCTTCCATCCCTCTATTACGAGGGTGTCCCCGGGATAAACCACTCCTGAAAGACGGGCCCTGAACTCTTTAAATCGCTCCACATCACCGTTGCACGTGCTGTACAAAATAGCTCTCACGGCGTGGCCGTAAGTGCAAAGACCGTGAAGGATGGGCCGAGAAAAACCACCCCTCTTGGCGAAATCGGGATCCAGGTGCAAAGGGTTGGTGTCACCGCAGAGGCGATAGAGGGCTGCCTGGTTTCCGGGAATAAAATAGGAAACCGTGAAATCCGGCTTCACTCCCTTCGGAGGCTCAAGCGCTTCGGCCTTGGGACCGGGGTCTCCGCCGAACCCTCCTTCGCCCACGTAGAAAATCCCGCTCTCGGTTTCGGCCAGAAGGTCACCCGTTTCTGCCATAACCTTCATCCGCCAGACGAACACCGCCCCCTTGCCCTTGTCATAGATATTAGTGATCCCTCCTTCGACGAGCGTCTTTCCTTCTGGTGGAATCGGACGATAGAGCTTTATTCCCTGCTCTCCGTGAATGAACCTGGACAAGTCCAGATGCTTCATATCTTTGAAGAGCTCCTTCCACAGAGGACTTCCCATGACAATGCTGAAGCTGGGAAAGACCTTCAGTCCGCCTTTCACGTTTTCATAGATAAACGGAAGTTCTTCTGCCTGGGCGCCGATCCCCAGGGCATAGAGAACCGCGTCCTTCCATGTATACCCGAATGAAAGCGGCCCGTACTTCCTACCCACCACGCTAAGATCAATCATGTCTTCCTCCTTTCTCATGACCCTTGCTTACAAAATCCAACTCATGGGAACGGGGATATCAACGTTTAACGGACGGGATGGAGATGAGCAAAGCGGCGAGCAAATGCAGCTGGTTTCAGGAGGTGTCTAAAAGATATCCCCGACTCTTCGTTTTATGAAATCATGAACATTTAAGAAGAGCTCAAACCATACCTTGTCACTCGTTCGAATAATCTCTGCCCCGATGAGGTAATCTCCCCCGGGCTCGTCTTCGATGCAATATTTAATCTTTCCGGTAAACGGAATTTCCTTTGTAAGCGATTTGGGCGCCGAGATCAAGCACTCAATGGGGGAGCCGACCGTAAATCGGTTTCGACTTTTTATGCTGATCCCCCTGGAGCTGAAATTAAAGAGCTCGGCATCGACCGGATCACCGGAGACTTTCTTGATTTTGAATAGGATATACTTCTTGTATATTTCGGGCATCACATATCTTTCTTCCTTCCGCCTATCTTTCATGGATCGACCTGCAATGTCACCCTATGTCTTCATTTCCCCGCCCGTATTTTAACGGACGATCCCGGGTTCTATTTCTCCAATTGGGTCACTTTACTTCCCAAGCGGGTCACATAAATATGCGAGAACTCCGAGTCTTTGGTCGCACCGTGCCAGTGTTTCTCGCCCGCAGGAATAATAACAACATCTCCTGCGCCAATCACCTTTTCCTCCGCCTCCGTGGCAATCATCCCTTTTCCGGAAGTGACCACCAGGATTTGTTCGCTGTCGTGGGCATGAAACTTGTTACGAACCCCCTTCCCGAAATTTACGACATTGACCTCGAACTCTTTACTGTCAGGTAAAAGAACCTGTCTCGTTACATCCGGACCTGTAAAAAGCGGATGTTTGAATGGTTCTTTCTTCACCTCACTGATTTTGACGACTCTCATCTCAAACCTCCTCAATCCTGTTGAAAAATGAAAGGACTCGCAAGGACGGGTCAAACCTGTATCTTGGCCCTTGACCTCAGTTCTTCTTCCTTCATCCCGTGGAGGACGTCGAGCAGTGCCACCTGGAAACTTCCCGGACCGGAAGCCTTGGCAGCCGCCTTTTCTCCTGCGAAGCCAAAATAGGAGAGACCCGTTGCGGCTGCTTCCAAAGGATCAGAACAAACCGCAAGAAAGGCGCCTATGATCACGGTGGCGGCACAGCCTGTTCCCGTGACAGAACGCATCATCTCATGGCCGTTCATCACACGGCAGACCCGCTCACCGTCCGTGATCAAATCCGCTGCCCCGGTAACAGCAAGGGTTGTCCCGAGCTCTTTAGCAAGTCCGATGACCGTTTCCGCGGCCTGATCTACGGTGTGGACGGAATCCACCCCTTTTGTGCGGGAGCCCGATTTTTCTCCGGCGAGAGAAAGAATCTCAGAAGCATTCCCTCGAATAACCTGGATCGAAACCTCTTCGATCAGTTGCCTGGCGGAATCCGTCCGCAGTCGGGTGGCCCCCGCGCCCACGGGATCGAGAATCACCGGGACATGGAGCGCATTCGCTTTTTCCCCCGCCTTTCGCATCGCCTCGACCCAGGCAGGGGTCAAGGTGCCGATATTAAGCACCAAAGACCCTGCCAAAGAGACCATCTCCTCCACTTCCTCGGCTGCATGGGCCATGACCGGAGAGGCCCCGCATGCAAGAAGGACATTGGCGGTAAAGTTCATGACGACATAATTCGTAATACTGTGAACGAGAGGTCTCTTTTCACGAACACGCCTCAGGTTCTCCGCGGCTTTTCGGGCCATGTCTTGGTCGAACATCGTCTTTTTTCTTCCCATTTTTATTCAAACTCCGGATCCGGAATTCTTCGAAAGTCGGAAATGATCCCAGCCCGAGGGCTTGACCGGACGTCTCTCGCCCCCGGGGAGCAATAAGGTGATCTCAAGGGCTCTGTCCGTGATTCTCCCTACCTCTGTCAACGGGACAGGACAGCAGCGGACAGCAACGGACCGGAGCAGGGTCACATCCTGCGGCCGGCACGTCATCACCAATTCGTAATCGTCACTGTCGCCCAGGAGGAAGTCATACGGGTCCCGCTGAAGCGTGAAAGCGGCCTCGCGCAACGCTTCACTCACAGGCAATTTCTCCTTGAACAATTCGGCTCCCACTACGCTCTCCTCGCAGATATGTCCCAGATCGCCAAGGAATCCGTCGCTGGTATCGATCATGGCTGTCGCGCAGCCTGCTTTGGCAATCGCTTCTCCAAGCAAAGCCCTGTGGGAAGGGGTATTATAAATTTTGACTAAGGGATGCTCCAATATTTTCGAGTCATCCGCTGTACGGAGCAAGAGTTGCAGCCCGGCAGCCGCCTGGCCCGGATATCCGGTAACCAGGATGACATCTCCCGGCCCTGCCCCGGAACGTCGCACCGCCTTTCCCTGCTCCACTTCTCCAACCAGCGTGATATCGATGAACATCCCGTTGCCCGATGTGGTGAGGTTGCCTCCGATGACGGATGCACCAAAAGGGTTCAGCTCCGCAAGAAACCCGCGATACATCTCTTCCACATCTCGAACAAGGATCTCCGGCTTCAATCCGAGTGAGACAAGGGCATACAGGGGTCTTCCTCCCATGGCCCCGATGTCGCTGATGTTCAGCGTCATCGCGCGGCGGCCCAAATCATACGGGCGAATCCTTCCCGGCAAATAGTGACGGCCTTCCACCATGCAGTCGCACGTGACCAAAACTTCATACCCGGGTCGCGGAAGAAAGGAGGCCGTATCGTCGCCGATTCCAAGGGAAACCCTTTCAGAACGAACGCCTTCCTTATTCAGGAGACTGCTGATCCTCCGAATGAGTCCGAACTCGCCGATATCGCCCACGGTCTCAGGCATGTCGCTCAACCTCCAGCAAACGTCGAAGGCATTTAGCCGCCTCCGTGGGGTCGTTCTGACAACAAACGGCAGAGATCACGGCAATGCCGTGAACTCCTGTTTGGAGAACCGGAAAAGTGTTGTCCTTTGTAAGGCCGCCGATGGCAATGACGGGCAATGGGATTTCCTTCACGACCTGTTTCAGGAGGTCAAGCCCACCTGCTGGGCCCGCGTCTTCCTTCGAGGCGGTGAAGTAGACAGGGCCGAAACCGATATAGTCCGCGCCTTCCAAAAAACACTTTCGAGCCTCTTCCAGGTTACCTGCGGATCCGCCGATGATCGCTTCCTCCCCCAGAAGTTTTCGGGCGAGGGGAATGGGAAAATCATTCTGTCCCAGATGAGCACCGGCCGCACGGGAAGCAATGGCCACATCCACGCGATCGTTCACGATAAAGGTCACGCCAGCTTTTTTGCATAGGGCCTGCAACTGTTCGGCGATACGGATCAGCTGCCTCGTCTCCCCGCCCTTCTCACGAAACTGGATCGTATCCGCTCCGCCGGCAATGGCAAGCTCGGCAAGCTCCAGATGGGAGAATCGGGTCTGAAGGCAGGCATCCGTCAGCACGTGGAATCTCCCAATCTTCTTCACTTTTTTCTCCTCATCTCCCCATCTCCTTATCTCCCTATCTCTTCTCTTCCTGTTGTAGCTCCTCAGCGAACCGCTCTTCAAGAAATTGATAGATTTTCTTCCCAATCATAAGCCCGATCTCAATGAATTCGGGTCCATACCGCTTTCCCGTCTCGGTGCGGAAGGTTTCCTTGATCCTGGAGATTCCCTCCATCCCCTTCGGAAACCTGTGAATCAGCGGAACGATGCTCGCCCTTGAGGAGCGGAGCATCTGCCAGAGGGTATGGGTAAAATTGTCCGGACCCCAGCGGAATTTGTCGGCATCGTAGAGGGCATCGCTGACCATCTGTCCTATAGGCGAAGATACTTTCTTCGGTTCGACGAAGGCTTCGTGGTTGGCAATGGCCTGAACGATACATTCTTCTTTTTCAGGGAAGATGGCGATTTCCTGTAACATCGCCAGGGCCGCAGAGGCGCTCGCCTTGGCATGATCTTTTTCATGACGCCTCAGATCGTGCAGGAGGCCGGCAATCTGGGCCAGGAGGCAGGCCTCGCGCCTTAAAGATTCCTCCATGGAAAGTTTTTCCCCTTCGATGTAGGCCAAGGTCCCGGCTTCCAAGGCCACCCTTTCAGAGTGATTTTTCCCATGGCCGAAGTCGTCCTTTAGTACGTTGAAGGCGAGAGTACGGCACCTGG
>DBZJ01000089.1:0-3776 GCA_002311635.1 Syntrophaceae bacterium UBA1163 | reverse complement strand
CGGCACCTGGTCACCCGCGGGTCTTGATCAAATAAAGAGCGCGACAGGGAAAGGGGCTCCTTGCAGCACGTATAAAAGCTCGGCTCAGGAAACGATGCGGCGATGCTCTCGGAGGCAGCGATCATCTCTTCGTAAATGTCTTCCATCAACCTTTCCCTGGGTCGTGTCCCCCCATCCCCCATCTGGACTGTACAATAATTATAAAAACCGATTCAAAACAAGACGGAAGAGATGGTCGGGTGAAAAGCTTTAGGGCGGCAACCTTTACCCATGAGATTCAAACGTTCGAAATCCATGATATGATCTCATTTTCCGCAAGCACCGGTTTATCATTCCTAAAAGACCGCACCCTAAAGCTTTGAAACCTGACTGCCTCTTCCGTCAACGCCACGATTTCGACACAGCCTCATCGGGGAGAGGAGGAGGTTGTCCCTGCTTACGGCTTCTTGATCAAAATGTACAGTTCCCCTTGGTGGCGCAGATGTCCTGCGGTCAACTCGGCGTAGGGACCTCTTCCGAAAAAGATATCCGCCCTTCCCGCCCCCTTGATTGCCCCGCCGGTGTCCTGGTTTACGACAAAGCGGGAGAATTTGGTCCACCCAACAATTTCCCCATGTTCGTTAAGATAAGGTTTCTGACATACAATGAATCCGAGGGCGCCCTTGGGAAAAACCCTGGAATCCAACGCAATCGATCTTCCCGGGGTCAGAAGTACGCCCAGACTGCCTGAGGGACCGCTCTCGACCTGCTGAAAGAACACATAGGAAGGGTTGTAATTCAGAACGTCATCGAGGACCTCCGGGTTCTCGGTCAAGTACTTTCTCATGACTTGCATGGAAATCTCCTCGCGCTTCACAAACCCTTTCTCGATCATGTACCGGCCGATGCTCCGGTAACGGCGACCGTTGGAGGCCCGGTAATGAACCAGGAGTTCATTCCCATCGCGAAGCCTCAGTCTGCCCGATCCCTGGATATGAAGAAACGCGACATCCAGAGGGTCTTTTAACCACGCCACCTCAAGCCCCTTCCCCGCCAGCACGCTCTCCTCCTCGATGAGACGCCGGGAGTAATAAGGAACGACCTTGTTGCCCTCGATTCTCGCGGTGATATTCTCCTCTTTGAACTTCTCATTGAAGAGCGATAAGTCGATTTTCAAAAGATCGTCGGGCTGGCGGTAGAGCGGGTACTTGAAGACTTCGTCAGGAGCCAGACTCGCGTCATAAACGGGCTCATAATATCCGGTGAAAAGAACCCGCCTGTCTCCGGACCGACCCGAGGCCCGATAGACTCGAAACCTCCTTCTGATCTCAATGCCCAGATCGTCCGGAGCAAGCCCTTGCGAAAGAAGACTCAGAAAAGCCTCATGGCTCTCACGGACCTGCTTGCTCGTAAATCCGTCGGGCCCGTAGTGGAATACTGTTTCAGGACTGAGGCGATCCAGGTACTCCATGCCCCTTCTGACGGCGAGGGCAAGGGAGCCAGGATCCATGTCGTCGCTAAACTCCGGAGAAAAGAAACGGATCTGTCTGAGAGCCTCCTCAGGCTGCTGCGCTTCTTTTTTCAGTACAGGATAGCAGCCGATAGATATCGCCACAATCGGAAGAGCAATGATGAAGAGAAAAACGTTGTTAACAACTTTGATCGTCATCGAGAATCCGGGTTCTAGCCCTTTCCCTTTTCCATGACTACATTTTTAGTCTCTTTTCCAACTCCTGAACCATCCTCTCAATCTCTTCTCGCTCTTCCGGAGTCAGCTTATCCTCGGACAGGCGTTTCTTCAAGGCAAGCAGTTGCTGCTGGTGACGGTATTCCTCACAAGAAAAAGCCATCTTCCAATCCCTTACAATAAACAAAATATAAACTACCTATTCCGGATTCTCAAATTTGCAATTTGCTTCGTCTTAAGCGGATACGGGTGGACGGCGGTTCGCCCACGGCCGGGCAGATTCTAGTTGCGCTGCCAGGCGAAAAAGGGTTGCTTCGTCCCCGAATCGGCCTATAAAGTGGACGCCCACAGGAAGTCCCTGAGCATTCCAGTAGAGCGGAACGGACATGGCCGGCTGGCCTGTGGCATTGCAGATCGGCGTGAAGGGAACAAAGACCTCCGCCCGGCGGAGACCTCGCAGAGGGTCTTCAGGGGGAGAATCGAAGGTTTCCAGAGTTACAGGAGGCTCACCGAGAGTGGGTGTGAGCACAACATCGTACTTGAGGAAAAATCGGGCAATGTCTCGCGCCACCCTCTGAAGAAACGTTAGAGAAAGCAAATAGGAGGATGCGCTCTGCTTACGTCCCCTCTCATACAGAGCCCAGGTGAGCGGTTCGAACTTATCCTGGGGAGGAGCCTGGCCCAGTGCAAGCCCCAGTCCGTCGATTGTCCAGGCACACCCTGCCGACCATAAAGTCATAAAGCTCTGGCTCACCAGCTCCGCGTTCACCTGCGGAGCTGTCTCGACGACTTCATGTCCCAGGTCCGCACACAGCGAGGCCGCATCCCGCACTGCGCTGATGCAATCTCCGTGCACCTTAACGTTTGCGGTTGTCGTCACAGTAAAAGCAATACGCAGCTTGCCCAGGTCAGCTCCTACTTCTTGAACGAACGGCCGCGCAGGCGGCGGCGCCCAATAAGGATCTCCCACATCAGGACCTGCCGTCGCGTCGAGAAGGGCAGCGCTATCCCGAACCGAAAGGGTCAAGGCGTGATCGATTGCCAATCCACTAAAGATGTCACCAAAATCAGGCCCGTGGGGATTGCGCGCCCTCGTAGGCTTGAGACCGAAAATACCGCAGCACGAGGCCGGGATACGGATGGACCCTCCGCCATCATTGCCATGGGCCATCGGAACGAGACGCGCAGCCACGGCCGCTGCGGAACCCCCGCTTGAGCCGCCGGGGGTCCGGTGGATGTCCCAGGGGTTATGGCTCGGGCCAAACAAGCAGGGTTCGGTGGTCGGAAGGATCCCCAGCTCCGGCGTGTTTGTCTTTCCCACGATGATCAAACCGGATCGTTTCAGACGGGCAACGAGTTCGCTATCATGGTCGGGTGCGAAGTTACGCAGAAAGGCAGAACCCATGGTCATTCGCACTCCGGCAAAAGCCGCTCCCAGGTCTTTGAGCAGAAAAGGCACCCCCGTGAAAGGACCGTCGGGCAATTTACCCGATGCGGCTTTGCGAGCCTGTTCGTACATCGGTGTCACCACTGCGTTGAGAGTTGGGTTCAAGCGCTCAATACGCTCGATCGCAGCCTCTACAAGCTCGATCGGTTTGACCTGTTTTCGTCGCACTAACCCGGCGAGGGCAGTTGCATCAAGGTTGGTCAATTCATCTTCTTTCGCCATAGATGTTTCTCCTTTTCATGAAGGGAAGTGATCAAACAAAAACCGTTGTGAAGAGGCGACCGCGCCACTCGATTTAGCTTGAGGCAGCTCTTTGTCCGGAGCGGCCTCGACTCACGGACGTTCTATTTCCATCCCCAGCTCCTTCAGCACTTTCTGAAAACGCTTTCGGGAAAGAAATATTCCAAATGAAGGAGACAGTCGGTCCATCCACCAGTACCTCTTCCACCATGAGGGTACAATGAACCACTCCCTGGGCTAAAGCCCAGGGTTTCAGGTCTGCTGACATGATCTGGCACAATTACCGACGTTGTTCTCTTATGTATCGCCGCACGACCTCTTCATCAACGTTGCCTACTGTCTCGGCAAAATACCCATCCGGCCAAAAACTATCTCCCCACAAAAACTCTTCAAGCTCCGGATACTCTTTTCTTATCACCCGGC
>DBZJ01000057.1 GCA_002311635.1 Syntrophaceae bacterium UBA1163 | reverse complement strand
ATTATTGCATGCCGGTTAACAAGCCAATCTTCAAAGGTTTTCAGGGGAACATCTAATTTTTCCCCGAAACTTTTTTGCGTGATTCCTTTTTCTCTCAGGCCGTCTTTTAACGTGGACCTGAGATTTACCCAATCGAATGTTTCCAGGTCTATCCCTGCATAATTACATTCTTCCTCGATATGTGAACGGATAAAATCATCCCTGGAAGGAACCGAAAATAACTTCTTTATGAAAGCGTCACTTGATTCGAGGCCTAAATCTTGGGCGGCTACGTCAACGGAATAATTGCCGGTTTTGCGAATCATGCCAGGAAAACGCTTCATAAGTTCCTTGACTGTCTCTTTATCCCAGTCGGTAAAGGAATCGGATTTGATGCCTGCTTTTTTCAGATTTTTGATTGATTCAATTTCGGGAAGAGCCTCATAAGTTTCCAGAGCGTGCTTTCTTAATTGCCGATAAGTCATTTTCGAAACACGCTGATATGCTTTAACCGCATCACGCATTTCTTCTGGCAAAATAGCCTGTTCCTCTTCATCCTGAATCGTCTCAGCTTCCTTGCCGATATGGATTATGGACTTTACCTGCAAATGAGTAGGCTTGAGCAGACCCTTTGTCCTGGGGTTGCATATGTTCCCTTCGAGGTCATCGTATTTTGATTCAGGATGATCGGAATACTTTTCGATGAAATCGAATATGGTTTTGACTACAATTAACCCGCTGGTATCCGGAAGATCATCAGATACCTTAAACCATTTCCGCATGCTTCGAACTTGCCGGTTGAACTCCTGTTCGTACCCAGTACCTTCAAGGCCGGGACAATACCGTTCCATATCTTCTGTGACCTTTTGGTCTATTTCCGCTAATCGTTTCTCTTCCTCTCTTTTCAGACACTGTAGGCTTCGGTTATTCGATAGAATCAGTTTGCCTCGAAGTGACTGTTTGGTAGTTTTGTCGATGAAAGGAAACTCAGCCCAATTGGGGAAGTCCCTTTTCCCTCTGAAAGGGGAGACAGGAAATATGTGACGGTTTGCAAGGCAAGTTTTTGAAAACCCGCATGCAGTTTGATTGTTACATTGTTCTTGCCCTATTTTCTCGTATTTTTTGCAATAGAACTCCTGAACGGTATTATTGCCTAAATGCAAAAGTCCATGTTCCGGATGAACACTCAGAATAAAGTTAAAGGGTTTTATTTGCTGACTATACGGGATATCCAGCTCAGGGTTAAGCAGCCTGTAAATAGACGGCTTCGATACCGTCAATTGTGCAAACGCCGGAAATTCGTGGAACCAGTCAGGTTCGGTATATGGCAAACTATGCCCGATGGATAGAATGTACTTCCAAACCTCTTTTACCCAATCGGTTCTTTTCCCGCTCTCAATTGGCGAAAGCAAGTGTCCTAAGCCGTGATCGGATTTTTTGCGGATGACGATTTGCTGATTGCCTTGCTTGTCTGAAACCAGATTGTACATGACGTACCGTTTAGCGGAAATCATGTAGCAATAAAGATCAAAGTATTTGCCGGAGTTGAGATTTCCGCCGTCCTCGTCTTTCGTCCAATCCTTTCGATCCCAATTACAATCCTCAGCTTCGAGCAAACTGGCATTCTCCCCCACGATATTCCGGTCATAAGGAACAAGGGCCTTGAACCTTTCAATAACTTCCCGTCCGATTTTTTCGGGGTCATCGTTTTTTAGATCGGCTATGCTCATCGAATCGGTATCGCAAAAAGCGAACGTGCCGCCCCGGTCCTCTACGCTCTTTTGCATCATGGCAAGAATCAACCTTGCTGCTCCTGTAATCATGACAGCAATCAGGGGATTGTAAAATTTTCCGTGTTCCTCGTATTCTTTATCCTGTTTGGGTGTAATGCGGCTTAGACCGAAATACTCGATACTGCCTTCCTTCTTCAATTCAACCCTGTTTAGTTCGATGTATACGCCATAGCTTGTACTGTTCGCCAAAATCTTAAGAAACGTCTGCATAGCATCTTTTTCAGGGTTTCCTGCTTGTTTGGCTTCTTTTTTAATCGGTATCCTCATTTCGATTACATTTTTGAAAAAATTATTCTTCGCGTGAACGTCAATTTGCCCGCGAAGTTTAACTGGCTTTAATCCATCCTGCTTGCCCTTGCTTGACTTTATTCGGTACGCCTTTAGAATTTCAGGAGTCTTGCCGGTCAGAATTTTAGCTGCTGCTACATCCGCCAATGTGAACCACATGCCTTCCGTTCCTTCGGCTTTTAGCACATTGTCGAAAACCGTCAGGTGATTCAGGCCGATCTGGTAGCCGGTATCTTTCGAATAATCCCCCCGCACAGGCAACAAATCACCGTCAGGTTTTATGAGAACCAGGCCGGTAATTTGCTTCCAAATTTCCTGTTCCAAAAGACTCTCAATCGTCAGCCCGTCAACAAAGGAGCGAAACCCTTCGGTTGCTTCCTCGACGTAGAGCTTTTTGGCTATTACCCAATCCCAAAGGCCCTGAAGAGTGAAGACGGAAGGGTACATGCTGGTAATATCTGTATGGTACACTTTGACAGGCTTACAGCGATAATGACATTCGCTTCTTCCGCCGAAGTAGGCGGTCATGGCGTATCCCATTATCTCAGGCGGAAAGTCAGGTTGCCGGCCTTCAAAGGGCTGTATTCCCATCGCCCGGTAATAAGCCTTGCCAATGGAAGCCGGAGAGTAAGCCTTTCCCGCCTCAAGGGGTTTGCCGTCATGATCGACGATGGTGTGCTTGTCGAATTCCGTTTTAACCGCGCAGTATAAACTCCACGTAATCAACATGTCGGTTGTATTGTAATCGAGGTATCCAGGGGTAATTATGCCGTGCTCTTCGGTTTTTTGCTTTTCGCACTCGCAATGAAAAGCTTTGCAAGCGGATTCAAGAGAGTGAGATTCATTGGTAAGAGCAAACACGAGGGTTTTCAGGTCGAGAAACCGGCCCTTGAAAGTGTTGTGATATGAACCGTGGAACTCGACAAAGGCTTTTTTGCTGTCGATGGGTTTGACCATAATACGCGGCTTGTGCTTGTTATCGGAGAAGAAGAACTCGAACTTGTCCTTGTTCTTGTCTTTCTCGCGGGTCTTCACTCCAATAGCAAGCCTGGAAAGGTCGAACGGCAAATTGAAACAAACAAGCAAAGTGCCGCGTTTCCAAATCTCCGTGAAGAATACTGTGTCCAAGAAATCCGTCCGGGTAAGCCGGATTAATCCCTTATCGTTCGCGTATTGCTTCAGGGTCTCCAAGTCCTTTACGGACAGGTCATCTGCATGGAAAAGGTACCTCAATTTTGGTCCCTTCTCAGTACGTGCTTGCTCTTTTCCTTTGCCTTCAAAAATCCAAGCCTGCCCGAAGGTCAGATTTTGCAGTTCCTCTACAGTGGTTTCCGTGTCGAGAACCATTACTCGCTTGCCGTATGCGGGAAGGGGCTTTTCTTCTTTTGTTTTGCCGTTGCCCTTACCTGAACCCCGCTCTTTGGCTTTCGCTGGAGTGAATTTAGTGTGTGCTCTAACAGCTATTTGAATGTCTCTCATAATTTGGTCCTTCTTTTTAACAGGGTTCAACCGTCCCAAAAGCCAAAACGGAAGCGGAAGCGGCGGAAGCGGCGTTTCCGCTTGTGGTTTCGCCTTTAGGGGGGGCTTTGGTCGCTCTTTTTGAGCGAGATTTATCCGCCAAATTATTTCCTCAAGAAAAAAGCAGGTATTTCTCACTCTTTAAGTTCACACAGCAAAGCAAGCCTTTTTTGAGTGTGGGGAAAGAACTCGCTGAATGAATGATGTAGTTTTAATCTGTTGGGTATTTCCTGAAGAACGGTTAACAAAGCGGGGAGATAGGACCGCTCTTTAGCTCGGAATGCTTCCGCCCAATAAATTCGAGCAAAAGGCAGTTTAGCTAAGCAATTCAAACAGAGTATCGTTTTGCTGCTCTTTAGCCCCATAGTTCGCCGGATGAAGCGGGTCGCTTTTTTTGACGGAGCTTTATCAGTCAATGCTCTGTGATCCGCTTCCCCGCAGATTTTGCAACTCGAATTCTCGCCATGCCGAGCGATTTTACGTTCCAGGGTCCGGACTTGAGCATCCGCCCGTTCATGGAACCTATAAATCACTTCCAGGTTTCTTTGTTGCTGAGTAATGAAAGGTGTAACGGAGGGGTCATGCGGGTAAAGGGACATCAGACGATTAAATATGCCAAGGCAAATCGCGGATTGCTTTTCTTCAAAGCTACGGTCCTTTTTCCTGACATCTTCGGGCCAATAGTCCTGGTCGAAAGACACTTTTTGATGGCAGTTTTTGCATAGCTGTTCCGTCCATCCCTCATGACAGTAAGGCCCATGGTGAACTTCGAGCAAGGTTCCTGGTACAAGCTCGACTTCAGGGCATCTCTCACATTTCCGGTTATGAGAACTTGTCATAATCTGATGGATCAAGACATCATCATCTTCATGTTCAATCGCTTCAGAATAAATTATTGATTCGCGGATGTTCATATCAAACCGTCTTTCTTCCAGGTTTTGTTACCAAGGCCTATCACTCAATGGGATCGGATCGTCCAAATCCACGCCGAAACGAACACTCCAGCAATCGCGGCATAAACGTAAACCGAACCATGGCGTACCTCCCGCGCTCGCAAAAAGTGTATGAAGCTCCAGGTTATCCCGTTTACATGAAGGGCATGATTCCACAACAAGTCTCGATTGCTTTTGTCTAGGAGAACCTTTCTTATGGTGGCGATTTTGAATAGCTGGAAATTCTATGATTTTGCTCATGTGAACTTAGCCTCCCGTTTTAAGCAGCCCGGCTGCTAAGACTTATTTCGTCGCCGTGTGGAATTTCCCCGGCTTTGTCCAATCGGTAAAGAGTATCGAAGTCCGTGGGGAACTCGTGTTTCTTGCTGTCCGCATCAACGTAGCTCTTACCAACGAAGGGCTTTAATGCGTTTGTGTCGCCTTTTCGGAATTTTTGAAGAGCATTATAATAGTCACCCCACAAGCTCGCCTGCCGCCGGTTCTTGAGTTCCACTTCAGAGAGCTTGCCTTGTTCATCAAACAGTCCCTTTACGGTCCAGGGGCGTCCGTGCCCGCGCATACTAGCCAAATCGAACGTTGCATGACCCTCCCTGATATCGCGAAGAATGCGTTTGCCCGTACTGCTTTGAGGATTGAAACGACCCTTCGCCGATTCCTGTTCAAGGTACTCGAAAGAGGTAGCGTATTTTATTGAGAACCGACTCGTGGACTTCTTATTCGACCATGCACGCTCATATTGTTCTTGAGCTTTTGCTATAGCCTCTTGAACACTAGGCGGTATGTTCTTCTTAGCCATTTTATGTTCCCTCCCGCTCTTACATAAAGTGATATTTATATGTTGACTGTCACCTCACAATATGCTATAGATAAAAATGTCCAATGGGCATAAAAAAGCCCTGAAGCATCAAATGAATAGGCAATCCAGCCTGTTCACTCCCTTTGAGAAATCCGCCTGATTAGTCCCTTCCAAAGATGAATCAGAGCGGATTTTCTTTTGGTTCGTTTACTGACTCTTACCCGAAATGGCTTTGCAAAACTGATCTAACTTCAATCGAAAGAACCACATAACCAAAATAAATAACGAAGTCTTAGGTATTCCCGAAGCTATACATTGTAAATTGTAAATGTACGTGCTTGCGAAATAGAATATATGTTTATGCCTTCTTCCATCTATGCAGTCCAGCTTGCCAGGTCCTTTCGAAATTACCTCCAATATCCTATCGGATTCACGTAAACCAGTCATATACCTGATCGAGTGCTTTACTTCCTCACAGAACGTTTGAAATCCCCAATTAAAAAACTCCTGAGCTATCGGGTTTAAAGAACGCATCCCACGTCTCTTCGCCAGTCCACCTAATTTTCGTAGTTGACTAATCGGCAATATTACTGGCATTCGGTCCGGGCTTTGTTTCATACACCTTGCCTCCCATTCTCTTTTTACGTCCTTTTTTTTATCACGTCACACTCCCGTAATTTCGCTGTTGCGATACCGGATGTAACGAAGAAAAAACTGGTAACTAGCCAGGATGATAGACAATTCAACCATCAGGTTTTGGTGTAACTTTTTTTTTGATTTTTTTGACCTGCGGGGCGATTTCCGAAGGTCGAGGTAACCGGGGAACTTAAAACTGAGTGTTCAATGCCCGGCTGATCGCCTGCCGTATTCTTTGCTTTTTGCCGGAGGTTTGACCTCCCTCTGTCTTTCCCACCTCCGAAAGGCAGTCTCAAAAGCAAAAGCCGATCATAAGCAATCGCAATACATCGGATATCACACTTTACTTACATGCCAAACCGATGTATATGTTATGAGAGATAAGAAGTTGCCAATTGAGCGCAAATTTAGGCGGGGAAAACACACCATGGTAACGAAACTCGACATCATCCGGCATATCGACAAAGAGACAGGTCGAACGTTCTCTTTCGACACAATTGACAATTGGCACAAAAACGGGCTTTTGCCCCGGCCTATCCGGAAATTTTTGGGAAAGGGGAAGGGGACTATCTCCGGGTATCCCGATGGTACTGAAGAACAGGCTTTGATTGTTTATAGGAAACGTGAGGAAGGTAAAAACTTTGATCGCATATTGAGCGAATTATTCCAGGAAAACCGAATGGTAGATATCTCGCAAATCAGAGAACTGCTGTTTAAAGGAATAGATATTTCAGAAGCAATTAATTCCATTAAAAAACAGCTACTTCAACATGAATCTCCTGACCGAGTAGACCAAGCAATAAAACTTCTGAGTGGATACAATCAAGATAAAGCTGAAGATGAACAGTTAGAATTATGGGAAGTGTTAATTTCTGGCATCTGTGAGCTTCCAAAGGTCCAACGATTTACGAAGAAGCTCAAAGTTTCGGAAGAAGACATGTATCGCATTATAGATATTACGGGTAGAATAGCGTCGAATGATCCCAGCTTGGAAGATGAATTTATATATAATACTATCTGTGAAGCTGTAGTTACAAGAGAACCTGATTCATTATATGGCCCGTCCGAAACACGTGAACAGCCTAGTGACAGGAGTTCTGTAGATAGCTTTCACAATGTAACTGCTATTCCCGTAGATACGTTTACGCGTGAACTCCTGTTAATAACCACATCTAGGTTGTTTAATGTAATCCATATGATAGATATCTTCACAAATATGACCGATCAACAGCTTATGAAGGCACGAGATGACTTTATTATTATAAAGACTTTCCTTCCGTCAATAGATCATTTTCTCAAACCCTTTGTAGATCATCCGTTAATTCTCGAATTCATAAAAGAAGTTAACAATCCAATGTCAGTTTATTACAGGATAACACTCCTTGGGTTAATTTCCGCTAGAAATGATAAGCGATTGAAGTTTGATATCCTGATGGATCGTTTAACTACTCTGTAATCGCAACGCCAAAAGTAGGAGTCTAAAATGTATTCTCCCGTAAAACGAATAGTAGTGCTGAGCGGAAATATTGATATCAGAGCTTCAGGCGGCAGGCTGAAACTCCGACACGGCTTTCCTCTCGGCGGTACAGTCACGGAAGAATGGATTAACCGTGGTACATGCGATGTTGACCATATTGTTGTTCTCGGAAAATCCGGAACCATCAGCCTGGACGCAATTCAATGGCTGATGGACATGGGGATAGTCGTCAGCATACTCGACTATCAGGGGAACCTTGTTACCGACATGCTCCCACAGGAACACATAAGCCCGATAGTAAAGCAACGGCAGGCATGTGCAAACTCACAATTGCAACGCAGATTGGCAATTTGGTTGCTACAGGAAAAACTGTACGGCCAATTGCAGACCTTAAAAGGGCTAAAATTTGCGGGGCTTACAGTAGGGGCAAAACAGGCGATCAAGCAGGGTACAGACCAATTTCCCCGCTTCCAAAGGGCTTTATCCAAATGCCAGAATGCCGATGAATTGCGGGGAGTGGAAGCTCAGGCGGGTAGAGCTTACTGGGGGTCTTTTGAGGGTGTTCCTCTGTCATGGAAGGTGACAAAGGCGAAGCTTGTCCCTGAACATTGGTTGACCATCGGTTCAAGGATGTCTCCGAAGTCAGGTTACGGCAGAAACTCAGTCTCTCCGTTTCATTCCTGTTTGAACTACCTCTATGCCTGTCTCGAATCGAGGGTTAAACGGTATTGCATAGCCTACAGGCTTGATGTGGATTTCCCTGTTCTTCATTCCAATTCTCGTACTAATCGAAGTGGGCTTATCTACGACCTGATGGAACCTGCGCGCCCTTCGGTTGACCGGCTGCTTTATAAGTTTATGGCAAAAACGACCCTTCACGCATCTGACTTCTTCGAGACCCGGCATGGCATCTGCAAGGTCATGCCGGAACTTGCTTCGAAGATCATCCCCCTGGTCCGCTCTCTCGACCCTGACATTAACCGCATCGTCAAGGAGTTCGCAAGCAACTTCAAAACCAGGCTTGTGCAAGCTCACCCTGACGATGACCGCAAATTTCGGGCGGACGGGAACGATTCTCTTGACACCATTGGTGCAGTTGTCCAGAATTAACTCACACGGAAATTGGACAAAATGTTGTAAATAGTCCAGTTAGGTCAAATTATCTGATTGGAAAGAGCATGGTTTTGAACTGGGCAGTTCCCTGTATCTGTTTCATAGTCGGAGCCGTTTTGGGTACTGGTGCCCTGTGGAAATTTCTCGACTATCGAAACAAGAGCAATGCCGCCTCACGTGAACAGACCAAACTGGAAAAGGACTATTACGAAAGGCTTTACGGCATTCAGAATGAAGTATCGTCGGAACTCGTCAGGTACATTGAAGTACGCGATCGCCACTTCGCAAACCATAAGGACTACCAAACACAAATTGAGTTTTTCGTATTGATGAACAAGCTGGCCACGTTCATCGGGCAGTACAATCGACTTGAAGTGAAACTGGCCCAGTTAGAGCGCAGGAACGTGAAGTGGTTTGTCATTCCTGTGCCTCCACTTCCCCCTGCCAATGTTCGAATAGAAATCCGGGAAGGTAAGCAATTTCTCGTCTGCGATCCTCCGATACCTGACCCACTTCGAGCAAGAGTCAGCGAAGACGTGAAAGCAATTATTGAAAGTTATGAAGGACAGCCGACGCCGAGCGATAAGCCCAAACCTGGCGGTTCACCGTAACTGGACAAATGAGCGTAAATTGTCCCTATTCTGAAAACCGCCCCCGCATCGCGCCTAGCTTTGCGGGCTGGCCGACACCTCGAAGACTGGACAAAAAAAAACAAACAACCTCTGTTGCCGCAGAGGGCCGCTTGTCTTTTTGTCCAGTTTTGCCACTTCGCCGCCCTTGGGAAATCGGGGCTTTGCGGGTCGCTTCCCCGCGCACACGGGACAATTTACGCTCAAGTGTCCAGTTCACTGTCAACTTGATTTGCCAATTCTGGATGTTCTTTTTGAAGCTGAATAGCAATTCGAAAAGCCTGGAAGTCATTCGGATCAATGTTGTGTTGTACTAGGTTTATAGTGTAGCTGTTATCCTTGATTATTTGGGGGAACTTCAAGGCAACCCATTTCATGAAAACGTCAAACTCAGGTGAGAATTCAAATTGAGTAGCTTCAAGAATACGTAGACATTTAATAGCTTCAATGATGCTAAAGATATTCATGTCTGTTTCAAATTCAATTTCATCTCTCCCTTGTGCTAGATCACGGTCTGCATGCTTAAAATAATTCTGTGCCTTTCGGATCTTCTTAATCCAATAATCGCGGAATTCCTCTTTGATATAAATGCTCTTGGGATGAAACCAGAGGTTTGAATCCCATGCAGCATCCATATCAAAATGGTCATGCAATATTCCAAGCGATGCTCCGATAAGTGTATGTATGGATACAGGATCGCGTTCTTCAAAGAATAAATTAATGGCTTCTAGTAACTGTCGGCGTGCTGCTCCAATTTTAGAAAGAAATATCTTCATTTCTCAGGCACCTGATTAAGCCATCTCTGCCAGTATACGTCTTGCTCGTCGATAAGCGAAAATGAAGCATAGAAAAACTATTATGTTAAAAGTGAAGATATATAGAACAGGAACGTCACTGCTCGGCTTAAGAAACGTTAGGATCGCAGCGGTCAGAGTCAGTATTCCGATATACCAGAGCATCCCTCGACACCAGCATAGCTCGGCCTCCAACTTGCGTTTCTTCCAGTTTGCAGGCGTGAAAATGAGGTAGTAGAAGGCCATTACCGGAAAGATAGTATAGAACACTCGTTGAGTGTCGCTCAGAGGCTTTTCCACGCTGGCTTTCAATTGTTGGGCCTGTATCTGTTCTTCCTCTTTGGCCTCCTTAAGTATGGGGGTCAGTGTTTCGCGGGTTTCCCCTCGGCTTCTCAGTTCGTCTTTAGCCGCTTGGATCGCATCAGGGGTATACTGGTCCTTATGAAGGGTGATAATCTTTACGAGTTCCTTTGTGTCCATGGTCGCGTATCGCTCTCGCAGCCCCATGAATCTGCCTCCTCTGCCATAACTGGACAATTTACAACATTCTGTCCAGTTATTACACGAAAAAGTGTTCGTCCGATTGCGTACCGCACATTACCTAAACTTATGACATAACCGACCATTGCCTTTCCTTCATTTCCAGGGTTTCTGTTTCCGTGGATTCATCCGGCAACGGAAACAGGGAAAGCTCTGTTTTGGTTTTCGTTGTCTTAGTCGTGTTCAAGGGTTTCCGGTCATCGTTAAGGTTAAGGTCAACGGGAACAGGGTCGGGGCCAGGGGCATTGGAGCTAAGGTTATGGTTTCCGGAAAGGTTTTCCGTACAGGGTCAGGCTTGCGGCCAAAGTCAGGCTACAGGTTAAGCCGTATAACGGTCAAGCTAGGTCATAAGTTTCAGGCTACAGTACAGCTTCCAAATATCATGACGGTAAAGTTTTCGAGTCTCCAAATGAATAACGAAGAGGACGGCGAATTTTTTTTAAAATTTTTGATTTTCGATGTATTCTTATGCTGCGGGGATTGACTGTAGGATAGGCCGAAGGTGGATTTTACGTTCCCGAATATTCTCGGAAATCCCATAACTACGCCATACCAAGCGACTGTGGCGGCACTTGTTCCGAAAACTGGACAATTTGTTGTATTCTGTCCATATTCTTTAAAATTAGGCCTTCCGACCAACACGACAATTAGGACCTGATAACGAAGTAAGGAGCACACGTGCAGGTCTCAAACTGGCTCGCAATCGCTTCCCTTCTGATTTCGTTGACTTCCTTGGCTATTTCATTGCGCGGTATTTTTCGTGATAGATACAAACTCAGGTGCGATGGGTTCTTGCTCTGGAGTACCGAAAATCTCTATCAGCTTGGAGTAACCGTTACTAATGACGGGCGACGTCCAATTTCCATAACTGATGTTACCTTCATGGAAGATGAAGACCGCACTGTCGTGGGCGAAGGCGTGACATATGGCCCCATACAAATACCAATTCACGGGGGGATGCCCGATGACGTTCGGCCCGTAGAACTTGCTGAAAGCCAGACACACTTGTTTCTGTCTAAGGAAATGCCACCCTCTGAAATTAAGAAACTACCAACGACCATTGATATTTGTGTGCGAGATTCCAGAGGCAAGATTCACCACGTTGCTGTTCACAACGACGCGCGTTAGAAAAACAGAAAATGTCCAGTTATCAAAAGGAGGAAAGCCTTGAGCGATGACAACAAGTTAAGATTCTGGGGTGGATTCATGGTTGTATTGGGCTTCCTGTTATATTGGGGTGGAGCATTTCACTCCACAAATTGGGCATACTTAGTACTAGGTCTCTTAATCCTTTATGGCCTTGGGCTTATCGGTATGAGTCTCGACAAGTTAGTAGACTTGGTTGAAAATCTTGAGAAGAAATTGCCAATTCCGGATGAAACTGTCCAACAAATTCATGACGCATTGGATGGCATGAACCACTATGAACGAAATGAAGTAATTAGAAACATAAAAAAAGGTAAATTCACATAACTAACTGGACAATTGAGCGTAAATTGTCCCTATTTTGAAAATCACTCCGCACCCTGCTTGGCGTTGCGGGCTGACCAGTACCCCGAAAACTGGACAAAATGTCAAAAGACCGAAAAAAAGGCCGGACTTTTTCGGCTTGAGGATGAACCTGTAACCTTGTGACCAGAGCTTGACCTGTTCATCCCATTCAAGCTGCTCTACAGCCTATCTCCCCGTCTTTCCAGCCTTCCCCCATATCAGCCCCCGTCCTTCTCCCTGCCCGGCAGCCCCTCCTAGC
>DBZJ01000165.1 GCA_002311635.1 Syntrophaceae bacterium UBA1163 | reverse complement strand
GGCAGCAGCCCTCTTGGCGAAGAAAGGGTTGAAGGTTCTTCTCCTCGAAAAAGAAGAGCAGGTGGGAGGTTATGTCGTCTCTTTCAAGAGGCACGGGTTCACCTTCGATGCCACAGGTGCCTTTGTTGGAGGATGTCATGAGGGTGGAGAGTTTTATCAAATCCTTGATGAGATCGGCGCAAATGGGAAGATTGAATTTATTCCGATCGAACACGTCCGAAACATCTACCCTGGATTTGAGATTCATCTGCGTCCGGGTGGATTTCGTTCCTATACCGATGCGCTCTTCGACCTCTTTCCTCAAGAGGAGAAAGGGTTGAGGACCTATCTGTCCATGGTCAAACGAATTGGGGAGGAGATACAATCGTATTCGGAGATAACGACGATCCAGAAGATCTTCTTCCCTTTCTATTTCCGAAATCTGGTTCGGTTCCACCGGTTCAGTCATAAAGCGATTTTGGACAAGCTGTTTGAAGGAGGGGAGATCAAGATGGCTCTCCACTCCCTTCCGGTCACGGAACCTCCTTCGCGGCTTTCTTTTCTCTTTCTCGCTGTGATGATTAACAAGGCCTTGATGGAAGGTGTTTTCTATCCAAAGGGGGGGATGGGAAAAATTTCAGAAACCATGGCCAGCGCTTTTCTCCATTCCGCCGGGGAGGTTCATCTTCAAACAGAAGTGGACCAAATTCGGATAAGAGATGGCAGGGTCGAGGGCGTACGGACAAAGGACGGAGAAATATTTCAAGCCCCCTTGGTCATCTCCGACATCAACCCGAATCGTTCTTCCAGGATGCTTCCTCTTGAAATTCAAAAGCCTTTTGCAAAAGGGTGGAGCCGCCTCGAGTATTCACTCTCCTGTTTTGTCCTTTATGTCGCCACCGATCTGGATCTGAGAGGAATGGGTCTTCCGTATTTTACGTATCTCCGATTTTTGTCCGATTTAGAAGAGGAGGATCGGATATTGCGAAGGGGTGAGATTCCCCAGAACCCGACCATGATGGTTTCCATCCCCACGATGCTGGACCCTTCCTTGGCCCCTCCCGGGCAACACGTTTTGAGTGTTCTGATCAATGTTCCTTATCATTATCAAGGGAGATGGGGAGGGGGGGATTCCGAAAAGTATCGGCGCATTAAAGAAGATTTCTCCCAAAAAGTCCTTCGCCATTTGGAATCAAAGCTCATCCCGGGCCTTGGAGACCATCTCCTGTTTTACGAAGCCGCCACACCATTAACTTTAGAGCGGTATACCGGAAACGAATTGGGTGCGATGTACGGCCTGGCCTCCACACCTAAGCAGGTCGGGAATTTAAGACCTCCCCATCAGACGTCTATCCCGGGCCTGTATCAAGTCGGCCACTATACCCGCCCCTCGCACGGCATTGTGGGGGCAAGTCTTTCGGGCTTCATTGCCGCCAGGATCATCCTTAAAAAGCTGCATCGAGCATAGAGTCAAAAATTCCAAAGTGAAGATTCGCGTACGGCATGGTTTGAAACCGTTTCCTGCTCCAAATGGTAATTTTTCGGGTGAGGTTGAAATAATGCGTGTGAGCATTTTACAATTCCCCCGATGGGAAGACCTGATATTATTTTTCTCCATGTCCCCAAGCTGATCAATTATTACCGGCCGGTCAATCATTTCATCTGGATCAACTTTCTGCCCATGGGCCTCCTCGGATTGGCCGACCTTCTCCAAAGTCGGGGTATTTCCGCTCAAGTGGTGCACCTGGGAGTGGAGTGGGTTGAGGATCACAATTTTTCGATCATCGACTATATTGGCCAGAAGGCACCGCGGATCGTTGCGATGGACCTCCATTGGCACCATCAGACCTTCGACGTGATGGAGAATGTCAAAAAGATCAAGGCCGCCTTTCCCCAGACGTACATTCTATTAGGAGGGTTCACCGCCAGCTTTTTCCACGAAGAGATCATGAGGAACTTCGATGAGGTCGATGGGATCATTCGGGGTGAAGCAGAAGCTCCCGTTTTGGAATTGGCCAGTGCGCTCTTGCAAGGGAAGGACGATCTCTTTTCCGTTCCCAACCTGACCTGGAGAAGGAAAGGGAGAATTCTCATCAATCCTCTCTCCTACATCGCGTCAGAGAAAGAACTCAACCACGTCTCCTTCACGAACTTCCCCTTATTGAAGAATTATCCCACCTATATTCGTTATATCGGCCAACCCTTCTACGTCAAGGGAGTTTCCAAGCAGAAGAATTTCTGGATGTATTCTCTCAAGTCGCCCATCTATCATCTCACCGTGGGGAGGGGTTGTCCTTTTCAATGCACGTGGTGCGGCGGCGGTCGTTCCTCTCTGGAGACCATCACCGGCAGAAAAGAAGTGACCTTTAGAAGCGTGGAGAGCGTTCTTCAATCGATCAAAGAGGCCATCGCTTATGGCTATGAGACATTTCATATCTGCTTCGATCCTTATCCCCAGAGGCCGCAATATTTCCTTGATCTTTTCGCCCGCATCCGGGAAAAAAAGATCAAGATGGAATGTTTCTTCGAGTCGTTCGGACTCCCCACAAACGATTTTATCCAGTCCTTTAAAGCGACTTTTCCTGGTCCAAAATCCCTGATCGCCCTGTCCCCGGAGGTCGGATCGGACCGGCTGAGAAAAATTCATAAGGGGCATTCTTATTCCAATCATGCGCTGATGGAGTGTCTCGACCAGTTGAAGGCCGCAGGCGTCTTCTGCGATCTCTTCTTCACCCTCGGCATCCCCTTTGAGAAGGAAGAAGATGTGCAACAGACGATTCGACTCCAAAAGATGATCCGTGCCCGGTATCCTAATGTGAGAGGGATTCGCACTTTTACCGTCGAGATGGAGCCGGGTTCACCCTGGCATCTCGATCCGGAGGAATATGGAGTGAAAACCTCGCTCCATCAATTTATGGATTTTTACCATTACCATTCCGGCGACAAGAGTGCTTTTTCATCTTTGGGATATTGGATTCCGGACTATTTTGATGGGGAGACGGATGAGAAAGGATTTGAGGAGGCATTGCAGAAGATCAAATGCCGTCATTTTTGCTTTGCCCATCCTAATGTCAGAAAATCAGCGACTCCTTTCTGGGGAAGGAGGCTCTGTGATCTGTCGAGTCTCTTGTGGAAGATAAAGGGGTTGACCGCTAAGAAACGTTGACTTGCCACGATGCACCCGTTTCACGAGCCGTCTTTTTGAAGAAATCGTAAGAATTAAACAGAAGGCACTCAATACGGTAGACGCTGAAGTCTATCAGACCGATGCTTATCGTCGCCGAATCGGAGATGTCTGATCGCAAATCTTGTAAACGGGAGAGGGATTTTGGAGGAAAGGAGATCCATTATGAAGTCTGGGGGAGAGTTACCGGGATGGTTCATGATCGGATTCGTTGCCTCAGTGGCCTTATTTTCTCCTCGGTCTGCCCCTGCCGGAGGAGTGAATCATGAGCCCCTCGGGGCTGAGGCTTTCTTAGCTGGGGTCTTACCTCCGCCAGGCCTTTATGTCAAGGAGTACCTTAACTACTACACTGCCGACAAGCTGAAAAATGATAGTGGCCGAACCTTAAGCCTTGCGAGGGACGGTACTGCATTAGATAAACTCGAAGTCTTTGCTTCTTCCACACGATTTCTTTATATTTCCCCGCTGAAGATTTTAGGTGGGTCTTTGGGAGCGCAGATGATCGTTCCGTGGGTGAGGACGAGCCTGAAATTGGACGCATCCACGCCGGGGGGTCCTTCGGAAATGGGTGAGCACCGAAATGCAATCGGTGATATCACCTTCGGTCCTAATCTCTCCTGGCATTCTAAGGATGGTCTATTTCATGCTGCAACTGGATTGGATATCACTGTTCCAACCGGCCCATGGAATGAGAGGCACTTAGTTAATATCGGGACAAATGTTTGGGGCTTTTCGCCTATCTTGGCAGCCACTGTTTTTTTACCCTGGCATCCCAATCTCTCCGCCGGGATAAAAATGGACTATAGTTTCAATACGAGAAATGACGATTTCATGATAAGTCCTTCCACTGCTGCAAAAATTGGAAATATGGGTTTAATTGGTTTAGAAACTCGCCTTTCACCGGGACAAGAATTTCACTTTGATTACGGCATTGAGTATGCCCTCACCAAGACGGATGCTCCACACCAATTCAGGGTGGGAGCATTCGGATATTTTTACCAGCAAACCACGGACGATAAGACGGGTGAAGGAAGGGTGAGGCATGATTTAGGGAGGGTCTTCGCCATTGGGCCCGGGGTGTGGTGGACTTACAAGAAATGGGTGGTCGAGGCCCACACGGCTTTCGAGACGGCGGTGAGAAATAGGCCCGAAGGGATTAACACCTATTTAACGATCATCCACACGTTTAAATGAACATTGAAAAGTCAAGAATCTGTTCAATCATTTCTTGAAACCCCTGCCTGTGGCAGGCAGGAGTGTTGTCAGAAGAGCTTGGAGTAGTTCTCCAGAGAGCTCCCGAAAAAAATTCCCTTGACAACACAAAATATTGTGGTAAGGTTCTTAATACTGCTTATATTTAGTGGGGAGGGAAAAAGATGGAGTTGGGCCAACTAACGCAAAATGCCATGACCGTACTGAAGAAACGCTACCTGCAAAAAGACCCACAGGGGAATATTGTTGAAACACCCGAAGAGCTTTTTAGGCGCGTAGCAAAGAACATTGCCCAAGCGGACCGGTTCTATCATCCTGAGATCGATCTCCCTCCCTTTGAAGACGATTTCTATTCTTTGATGGCTTCTTTAGACTTCCTCCCGAATTCTCCGACATTGATGAACGCAGGAAGAGAGCTTCAACAACTCTCCGCCTGTTTTGTTCTCCCTGTGGGAGATTCTATGGATGAGATCTTTGACGCCGTGAAGCAAATGGCCTTGATTCAAAAAAGCGGAGGTGGGACAGGTTTCTCTTTCTCTCGGATTAGGCCGAAGAACGATGTGGTGGGTTCGACCCAGGGAGTTTCGAGCGGCCCCGTCTCTTTCATGAGCGTGTTCGATACGGCGACAGAAACGATCAAGCAGGGGGGAACGCGAAGGGGAGCCAATATGGGCATCCTCCGTGTAGACCACCCGGACGTTCTTCATTTCATCCAATGTAAAGAGGGTGATCATCACTTCAACAATTTCAATATCTCGGTGGCGGCCACGAATGAATTCATGGAGGCCGTGGAAGAAGGTAGGGCGTTTGTTCTCCGGAATCCAAGGACGAGAGAGATCATTGGTTCTCTCAATGCCCGTGAGGTTTTTGAGAAGATGGTCCATTACGCGTGGAAGAATGGGGATCCGGGAATCATCTTTATCGATCGGATCAATCAAGACAATCCCACTCCTCAAGTGGGGCAGATCGAGAGCACCAATCCTTGTGGAGAACAACCGCTTCTTCCGTATGAGTCCTGTAACCTTGGTTCCATTAATCTTTCCAACATGGTCAGGAACGGGGCCATCGATTGGGAAAGGCTGGGTTCAGCGACTGAAAAGGCTGTCCATTTTTTAGACAACGTGATCGATATGAATCGCTATACGCTTCCCCAGATTGAGGCGATGACCAAGGCGAATCGAAAAATCGGTCTGGGCGTGATGGGATTTGCCGATCTCCTGATTCTTTTAGGAATTCCTTACAACAGCCCGAAGGCCTTAGAGATCGGGGGAAAGGTCATGGCCTTCATTCAGAAAAGAGCGAGAGAGGCCTCGAGAGAGTTGGCCCTGAAGAGAGGGTCTTTTCCAAATTTCGATGGAAGTACTTTGAAGGGCCGCTGGGATGCGATGAGAAATGCGACGGTTACGACCATCGCTCCTGCCGGAACCATTTCGATTATTGCAGGGACCTCCTCTGGGATTGAGCCCCTCTTTGCTCTGGCCTTTATACGCCATGTCTTGGAGGGCAAGGAACTGTTGGAAGCCAACCCCTACTTCGAAGCGTTGGCCAAGCAGGAAGGGTTCCATTCAGAAGAGCTGATGCGGAAGATCGCTTACAGCGGGAATATCCAAAATATCAAAGAAGTTCCTGAGAACATACGGAAACTTTTTGTGACGGCCCACGATATCACCCCCGAGGATCATATCCGGATGCAAGCCGCTTTTCAAAAATATACGGACAATGCAGTTTCGAAGACCGTCAATTTCCCTCACGACGCCACGGTTGAGGATGTGGCCAAGGTCTATCGATTGGCTTACGAACTGGGTTGTAAGGGAGTGACCATCTACCGGGACAGGAGTCGAGCCGAACAAGTCCTTTATAAAGGAGTGGATTCCCAAGGCAAGGATCGATTGAAGGAAGAAGAGGAGTTTTGCGAGGAAGAGAGGAAACCAAGGGCTCGCCAAGATGTGATTCACGGTTCTACGCGAAAGATCCGCACCGGCTGCGGAAACCTCTATGTGACGGTGAACGAAGATGAAGAGGGAAAGCTTTTTGAGATCTTTAACCAGATAGGAAAGGCGGGAGGGTGTGTCGCCTCTCAATCCGAGGCTATCGGACGCCTCGTTTCGCTGGCTTTTCGGTCAGGGATTGAGCCAGAGGATATTATTCGACAGCTGAAGGGTATCAGCTGCCATACACCGGTTTGGTACCGGGAAGGAAAAGTTCTCTCCTGCTCGGATGCAGTGGCCAAGGCGATCGAATGGCACCTTCAAGAGAAGGAAGGGAGGATAAAGACCGAGCCCCAGGTCAGAGCCTCCATTCCAAAACATCCTTCGAAAGAAGAGGGAGGGTCTTTTCAACGAAGCTTAAGCTTGGTCTTTCAAAGAGGGGCGTGCCCCGAATGCGGCGGGCCTCTTGTCTTTGAAGAGGGTTGCGCCAAGTGTTACTGTGGTTATTCAGACTGCGGGTAATAAAAGCATGGCGCAAAGAGCATAGGGCATAGCGTAAAAAAACTCATAACCCAGTAACTCAGTAACCTAACTCTTAAAACAGGAAATTCCGCTCGGGCCTTCAGAACTCTTTCCCGATTCACCTTTGAGCAGAGAATCCACTCGTCCTCAGGGTTTCCAGTACGGTTTGACTTTGGCCTGTCAAGGGGGGCAAATCTGTTGGAAATGAATGAGTTGCTTCCAGGCCGGCAGATGGTTTAATATAATTTTACTGAAGAACGGGTCCAAGGACATGAGACAGGACAGATGGAAATCAGGCATTGGGATCGTTTTTATCGTTGGAGCCCTTTTAGGCTGGGGATTCGTTGCCCATAGTGATGAGCGGAAACAAGTTCCGGAACCCAAGCCCGGACCGGGAAAGGTATTTTTCTATACAGCAAAAAAGTTCGGTGTTCCCATGCTCAAGGCTTCGATTAAAATTGAAAATGGATCTTCCAAGGAAGGAAAGCTTCTCTACCAGATTCGTGCCTCCGTGGAAACGCTTCCCCTCGGAT
>DBZJ01000006.1 GCA_002311635.1 Syntrophaceae bacterium UBA1163 | reverse complement strand
CTTAGTTTCTTACGAAACTTATGGGAAGGTGAAATCAGTAAGAGTTTCATCACTACGCCCTCGTTTCTTACAAAAATATTTAAGGGTAGCACCTAATGCAACATCGGAGGTAACCTTCCGCTGGGAAGACTTTAGACACTCTTAGTGATTCAGAGAGTAAGGTGAATGCCTTAGAAACTGGGATAACCTCCCCAAAGAGATTCTAAAAAAATTGGCTCATGTTATTTCCTTCCCTTCTTTTGCAAGAATGCTGTGAGTAAATCTACCCCTTAGCCCCAATCAGTCTTCCCAGACGGAAAATAACGCCCCGCTCATATTCCCGTAGGATCTTGATGGCTGCGGCGGCAATGATAATGAGAAAGACGATCAAAAAAAAGATTCTTGGTGAGATCTCGGCCATAAGATTGTTTCCTTGTCTGTCAGGTGAAGGATGAACCTCAACAAACAAGACATGCTCAAGCTTCCAAAATCAGGGGCTGTCGACCACCCCTTCTGCTTCCAAGTCTCAAATCTCTATATCTTTTTCAAGCCGCTCTAAATGGGGCTCCAGAGATTGTATTTCCTGATAGAGTATCTCGGCATCCCGGGCCAAAGCCGGATCCTTGGCCAATCGTGCTATTCGTCGGGAGATCGTTCCGATGATCGTAATTCGGTTCCGAAACGCATCGGCGGTTTGTTTAACCATGGCTTCCTTCCTTCGGTAACATTCAGCCAATTGCTCTGATAGCTCGGCCTTACCGACCGCAGCTCCGATTAACTCCCCGATCACCTTCAGATACTCGAAATCTTCGTTTGATATCGGGACCCCCTTTTTACCAGAGTCGACGATTAAGGCCCCCACTCTCTTTTCCTCTTGGGTGAGTTGATCTACATATAAGAGTGGGATGATGGCCTTGATTTTAATCCCATTCGCCAAGGTATGCCGGTAACCTTCGATCTGTTTGGGATCAGTTAGGTTCAAAGGTATCCCCTTTTCAACAATCCTCCATACAATGCTTTCCTTGTGAACTGGAACTTGTTCTATCGGGCACTCATATCTACCCACCCAACAGTGGAGCTTCAGCTCGTCACCTTCCATGAGGACGTATCGCGCCCGCTTTCCCAATCTTTGGCTAATGTGATCAAGACAGGTCTTGATAAGATGATCCCGGTTCATGCACCAGCTCACCAACCGGGCAATTTCTAAAAGATCCTGGTAACGCTTCACACAGTCCTCTGCCTTAATTTTTGGCTTCTTAGCCCTTATCTTGATTCCCCTTGCATAAAGGATAAATTGATTTCGATTCATTAGCTTTTTAAATTACTCATCTTTTGGGTGAAAAAAGAACCCCCAGCGGGCAATGTGATCTATGGACTCAGCCTTGGAATATTGAGAATATTTCCTGCTTTAGCTTATAATTCTGACAGAATTTTGGCTTCCAAAAGGATTTTCAACCCTTTCCTGGGCATTTGGGTCATCATACCAGACTCCATCAACCCAGAAACGGTATTCATACCTTTCGGGTGTCAGAGCCAAGCTGGCCTCCCAGGTTCCTTTATTATCCTTCTTCATCGGGAGGTTATGGACATCCCAATTGTTGAAATCTCCTGCCAAGAATACCCTCTTAGCTTCGGGGGCATACAAATTGAATCGAACCTTCTTCGTCTTAGGCTTTGCTTCCTCGGATAATTTCTTTTTCATCCTTTTCCTCCTTATCTCTGGATTAATTTTCTGTTTTAAGATCTCATTCGATCGTCTCTCGACTCCCCGTAGAGGCCCCGTTCTCCTTTAGTCGTCGGCTCCAAGATACCGCCTCACCAATCTCGAACAATGCCTCCAAGGGGACCACTGGATCTATAACGGATTCTACCCCGCTATCATTCATTCACCCTCCTTATCCTCAAAAAAATAAGCACGCATTGTTTGCGTTATTTAGGAATGAAGATGGTTTGGAACTATGGCTCGACAAGAGGCAACATGATACAAAAGGTGGTCTGACCTTCCTTAGACTCCACAGACATTGTTCCTCTCATATTTTTGACCAATCGAGTGCAAGTGTGAAGCCCCCTCCCTGTACCTTCTCCGAGGGTAAACCGATCCTTTTCCCCTTCCGAGATCTGGCCTGTATTATTGATCTCGACCACAGCCCATTGGTCCTTGCGGTAGGACCGAATAGAGAGTTCTCCTCCTTCTTCGGGAATGGCGTTGGAGGCGTTGTTAAGGAGGTTATCGATCGCTCTTTCAATATTAAGGGGAAAGCATCGAACCCATAAAGGAGATTCCAACTTCCGCTCAATTAATTGGATGTTCCCTCTGTTCAACTCCTTCAGGGTTTCTTCGTTGATTAGGAATCGCCTCTTCGATATTTCCGTTAGGTCAATGATCGATTCCTTTCCTTTCTCATGAAGGGTCAGGGCCAATTCTTGAATACGGGAAGTCTCTTTCAAAAGGATATCCAACCCCTGATCTACTTTCTCATTCTTAGGATAGGCTCCTTCCTTAAGGATCTTCTGGACCCGTTTGGCAAAGCCTGCCACGGCAATGGCAGGGTTCTTAAAATCATGAAGGATGTCGTCCATCTTTTCCAACCTCAGTCCCTTCATCAATTCCTTCCCGAGGAAAGTAAAAATCTCAATCTGTTCATCCGTAAATCGTCGGTGCTGCGCTTGGGCATCAAAAACCAGAAAATAGTTGACCATCTCATTCACTTTTAAGGGGATGTAGAGGACCGAATGAATTTGCTGGCCCTCCAGAAAATGTCTGAGATCCATTGGAAGCAGACGACTTTCTTTAGGATTATTAATGAGAATATAGGCAGGAGAAATCTTCTCGTTTTCAAATTCACCAAAAGGTCCTGCCTGATGCACGATGGCATCGATGTATGACTCCTTCACAGAAAAGACTTTTCCAATCCCATGTTGTATCTCCGGATACCCGGCCTCCAAAACGACATGCTGCCGATCTTCCATCACAGAAAAGAGGGAACATCTCTGGATCTTCATGATGTCCACCAATTCCGGAATGACCGAGTTGAAGAGATTCTTCATCTTGATCCCTTCACTCC
>DBZJ01000155.1 GCA_002311635.1 Syntrophaceae bacterium UBA1163 | reverse complement strand
TTGGTAATCATCAGTGCTCCCTCTTTTGACTTACAACTTATTTGCTCACTTTCTTTTGCCTGGCTGGTGCTCGGACGGATGAAGAGGACACCGCCATATTTTGTGGATTTCCTTTCTTGACATACTACTTTCTTTTTTAAAATATTGGGATTGGGTGCTTTATCGCTTATAGGGCCATCGCCACCAAATCCTTGGCGTCGATGTGTTTTGATTCTTTGACTCTCAGACCTTCTTCGATCAATTCCAAAATCTTCCCTTTTTCTTCCGGCAACTTGTACCCCTCGTAATCTTGCGTAAACAAGAAACTGCCAGATTCATTCCGCCAGCCATTCATCATATGGTCAAAACAGAAGTGAGAGGTAACGGTCAAAGCCTCTATCATCGTCTTGAGTTCTCTCAAGCGCTCATGAGGTGAAGATAGCTGAAAGTCTCCTCCTTCATATTCATCGAATAAAGGAGTCCCCACTCCAGGGATCAAAGGGCGTGATCTGATGTAGTCTGGATTGATTTCGTTGAGCACCCGTGCAGTATTTTTTGCATGTTGTTCCGATCTACTGCGACCTCCTAAGCCGGGCATGACATATGCCGAATATTCAAAACCAGTCTCTTTGGCTTTCTTTCCCGCTATAATATGTTGCTCGGCAGTCACACCTTTATTAACATGTTTTAACACTTCGTCATCGCCGCTCTCCAAGCCAACATGCAACCTGCTTAAGCCTGCTTTCCTAAGGCTCTTCAGTTCTTCCACGGTTTTCCGGTAAATGGTCTTGGCTCTGGCATAGGAAGTAATCCTTTCCAAACTCGGAAAGGTCTCTTTCAAGCAGGTGATCACTTCGATTAAGTCAGGAGTTTTCATAATGAGCGAATCGGCATCCTGAAGAAATACCGTACTCCCGCCTGAACTGAGCCAGTTGAACACCGTCAGGAAACTATGACTCTCTCTCAAATCCGGGTCTCCCTGTAGGATCGCTGTCCCAACCATATGATTGATCTGTCCAGCATAACCCAGCTGCCATGATACCCGTTTGATTTCTTCGCTGATCGCCTCGGCCGCTTGGATATCCTTTTTGATCTCCTCGACCGTTCTCAGCTCGAACTTCTCGTGATTGTAAGGTCTTCCGTAACAAAATTTACACTGGTTCCAGGGACAATTCCGAGTCACCCGGATCAGCAAGGAAGAACTTGCCCCTTCGCTTGGCGGTCTGATAGCACCAATTTCAAATGAATGGGCACTGATGTTTTTCATATCATCCCACGAGGTGGCCTTCGTATATATGGTAAGCTGCTATTTCAAAACATTCCTGGACAAACAAACCACGTAATTTATATATAACCAAAAAGAGATTTATAATCGAGTGCATTATAAGTACGTAGGGTATGCTGTGTAAAACGTATGACTTGTCGGTTAAAGTCCGACCGTGGGAGTTTGGCAGTTTGCCCACGATGATAACTTCCTGTACTCTTGTTTTTCAATCTTTACCCTTCAATGCAACATTACAAATGAAAATCAACATTTTGCCATTCCGTGATCTTTAGCCTAATAGGGGTATACCTCCAATGAAAAAACAACTTGACAAACTTTCCCGGAGGTGTATCCTAGATTTAACTCTTTATGTCTTTCTCGTGATAAGATTAATTCGTTCTAGTATTCAGGGGGCGGGCAAGGTGTGATTTTAGATGTAGTGTGCAGTCCGTTCAGTCAGTGCCCTCCCCTTCGGGCACTGACTGAACGGACTGGATAGTATTAGGCGGGGGACATATTTAAGGAAGGTTGACGTGGGAGGCTAAAGAGGGTTTATTACCGCCACCGTGGGTCTTTGCAATTATTGTTGCCACTGAAGCAAGGGTCGACAAGCTCCTTTCCCCAGATTTTGTCCCCTGCTCGTCTAGGATTCCTTTTGTAAGCATCATTTCTGTCGGCAAAATGCTTATCGATAGCCTTTTTACACTCATTTACGGACGGGTAGTCACTGTTGTGGAGGACGGCTCTTGCCATGCCGCTAAATACTGATTCGATTACATTCAGAAACTGTGCGGAAGCAGGGAGCGGTGCAAGCTTCACGAGGGGTTTCTGGCTTTGTCCAGCTTCTACAGCTGCGTTTATTTCAGAAACGCGCTCTTTAAGCTTCCCTGAAATGTGCCAGGAAGCCGCATCCCACGAGAGGTAGAGACAACGCTGGTTTCCATACTGCTCTAAAAGGATCTCAAGAAGCTTTATCATTTCTTCAGTATCTTTCTTTTCTGAGTAAAAATGGGTCACCTGGTTTGTTGATAGTTCCAATGCTGCGGTTAGAGTTAGCCGCCCTTTGCTTCGCTGTCTTTGAGGTATAACCCTTGTCGTGCCCTTTTTGGTAAACGCACGGCCACCCTGTATTTTTACAGAAAAGGGGCCGAACTCGTCAACCGAAAAGAACTTCTCATCCTCTTGCAGATTAGCCAGTATCTTGGTGATTTCCTGCATTTTCTCACGGTACTTTGGATCAGGGCTGGTAAGCACGCGCCGTGCCTTCCTGAAGGTGTAACGTTCAGCCCTAACGTAATCCGAAATCGTGCTTCTCCCCATGGGCTTCTTATACTTGCGCTCATATGCGTGTGCAAGAGTTTCCAGGCTCCAAGATGCCCTGTTAATACCGTGAAGGCTTGGAGACTCGTGAAGAATCCCAATAATTTGGTCTCGCTTTGTCTTCATCTCTGCCAACTTATCGGGGTTCAGGCGGTGCTTGTCGCGTCCGCGGAGTCCATCAATGCCTTTCTTCTCGAACGCAGCTATCCATCTCCTAGCTACACGGATTGACTTTTCAACCTTAGTGCACAAGCCCGTCAGCGTTTTTCCCTTATGTGAATCAAGGATTACTACAGCCTTGGCCCAGTTAGTCCTGTTATTGGAGCGTCGCCATTTCTTCAATTCAGCTGCGTCTTCCTCACGGATGTGGATGATACGCCACTTCGTACACCTCGCGACTTGCATTCTCTGGTGGCTTTGCCATTTGCGGAGATTTGCCACAAACTGTGAGTACCCGTAGCCGTCTGGATTGAGGCTTTTATACTGCCTCCAGCTCTGTTTCAAGTTTGCACTCCCATTGTAGAAATACTTGTGGACCTCAGGCAAAATCTTTAGCAATGTGATGTAACGTTCGGTGGGAACCTGTTTCGGGTTTTCCCGCTTCAGGAGGGAATGTATTTTCTTGGGGTAGAGGGTTGCAAACTCAGCATATGAGTATCCAGTGTTCATAATGTATGTGCGGCATCGCCGGACCATCCCGCGAGAAATGCCTAGAGTCTTTGCCAAATGAGCGATCGTCGGGGACCCCCCGTGACCATAAAGCTCTGCCACACGTCTGATTCGGTATACCGGAATTTGCCGTCCAGGCATTCTTTGCCCTCCTAAACTGAATGTTTTCTCGGGGACGGAAGCGGCGCAAATACCATTCCAAGATGGCTACAGGTTATACCGACTATACCTCCAGATGTGGCCAAAACAAAGCAAATAAACTTGCAGTCATTGCCTCTCATTCGGGTTCGATATTCCGAGACTTTTCACCTCTCCAGGCTACGCTTTCAGCATCTCATCCGTCACCATCCCCACCATGACGGAATGGGGAATGATTTTAATGGGCATCCTTCTTGGAGTGAATGCCATCTACCTCATAAGGAAGAGAAGAACAGTTTAGTTTGATTGTCAAACCCACATATGAGGTGGTTAAAAATCGGGCACGAGGATTTGGGCTCTACCTTTTTATTGAACATTTCCATCCATAATCGTTGACCTCCGGCAGTATCTTGCGTCGTAGATAAGTAGGTGTAGTTTTCGGAGCAACACTTATCCTCGTACGATCCGTCAAACCGGGTGTTCGTCAGGGCAGGTGAACGAGGCCATCCCTCCTTCCTTATTTTCCCAACATAATTATAGTCAGCTTGCTTGAAAAGTTGGTTGTTTTTTATCAGGATGCCTAAAATCAAACAAAACATCCCTTCAACAAACCACGATTTAGGTGATGATTGTCCTGACAGAAATCTTCTCTAACCATCTAATTATCCTGAAAAAAACAAAATATTCTCTATCGCCCCTTCTACTGGCATAAGGATTGCTCAGCACTCGGGATGAGTGAGGGTGATTCGTGATCCGTAACACCAATCACGCACACTATTCACCAACGGGAAACATCGTTTGCCATGAATGTTCTCATTGTCAAACATATCGGAAACGAGGGGCCCGGATTGATTGAATATCGCCTCTTGCAGGAGAAAATTCCGTATCAGATTTGCGATCTTGAAACGGGCGCCCGGCTCCCAAAAGTGAACGGCCTGAGTCACCTCATCTTTCTGGGAGGACCGATGAACGTTTACGAGGAGGATCGTTATCCCTTCCTTCGTGATGAGGACCTTTTTATGAAGGAGGCGATTCAGCGCGGGAAGGCGGTCTTGGGGATATGTCTGGGGGCTCAATTGATCGCCAAGGCCCTCGGGGCAAGGGTTTTCAAGGCCCCCGTGAAAGAGATCGGATGGTACGACGTTTCATTGACAAAGATGGGCTCACAGGATCCTCTGCTTTCCGATCTTCCGAAGACATTCCCCGTCTTCCAATGGCATGGCGACACCTTTGAAATCCCGAACGGGGCGAAGCTCATCGCCACTTCGTCTCCCATCTCTCACCAGGCCTTTCGCTACGGAGAAAAAGTTTATGGCCTTCAATTCCATCTCGAGGTGACTGAAGCGATGATCCGGGAGTGGATGGAAACGTACGAAGAAGAGTTTAAAGACGGTCAGCCTCCGCCTCCGTTTTCAAAAGCTGAGATCATGGCTGAAACCGAAATGAAGATTGAGACATCTATCAGGAGAGGGATCAGTTTTCTCACTAACTTTTTTGGACAATAGGTTCAACCCATCCTCCAAGTAGGGGGGAGGCGCGGTTGAGGGGAATCCCACAATCTATTTTCAGGAGGGACGAGATGAAAAAATTTCTGTTTTTATGGTTCTTTGTGATGATGAGTCTGTTCGTTGTCGGAGTTGTCCATGCCGAGGCACCCGCTTCCCCGCCACCCAAAGTAGATACGGGGGATACTTCCTGGATCCTCATCTCTTCTGCTCTGGTCATGCTGATGACACCAGGACTTGCCCTCTTCTACGGAGGCATGGTGAGAACGAAAAACGTCCTCGGGACGATCATGCAAAGCTTTATCGCCCTCGGAGTCATCAGCATCCAGTGGGTACTTTACGGATACAGCCTCGCCTTCGGCCCTGATATCGGCCACGTGATCGGAAGTCTCAGCTGGATCGGACTCAGGGGGGTAGGTCTCGACCCAAATCCCGACTATGCAGCCACGGTCCCCCATCAGGCATTCATGATCTTCCAAATGATGTTTGCCGTGATCACGCCTGCACTGATCACGGGCGCGTTTGCCGAAAGGTTCAAATTCAAGACCTATCTGGTATTCCTCGTCCTTTGGGCCACATTTGTCTATGATCCTCTTGCACACTGGGTTTGGGGCATGGGTGGTTGGATCAAGAATCTGGGTGCCCTTGACTTTGCGGGAGGTCTCGTCGTACACATCAGCTCAGGAATGGCAGCACTGGTGGCAGCCTTGGTCGTCGGGAAGAGAAAAAACTACGGTGAAGAACCCATGCCGCCTCATAACCTCACCCTGACGCTCCTCGGTGCGGCATTGCTCTGGTTTGGTTGGTTCGGCTTTAATGGTGGGAGCGCGGTCGCATCGGGTTCGCTTGCCACTTCTGCCTTCGTGGTGACACATATTTCAACCGCTGCTGCAGCCCTCTCATGGATGATTGCGGAGTGGGCCTATCGGGGTGAACCAACCGTTCTCGGTGTGGCTTCGGGTGCGGTCGCCGGGCTGGTGGCTATCACGCCTGCGTCCGGTTTTGTGGGCCCCGTACCCGCTATTCTCATCGGAGCGGGAGCGGGTGTAGCGTGTTATTTTGCCATTAATCTCAAAACCAAGCTCGGATACGATGATTCTCTCGACGTCGTCGGTGTTCATGGCGTGGGGGGAACCTTGGGTGCATTAGCCACAGGATTATTCGCTTCGAAAGCGATTAACCCAGCGGGAAGCGATGGTCTATTTTTCGGCAATCCTTCCCTTCTGGGCATTCAGGCAATCAGCGTGGTTTCGGCATGGATATATTCCTTCGTGGTGACATTGATCATACTGAAGGTTCTCGACTGGACCATGGGCCTGAGAGTAACCGATGAACACGAGGTCACCGGCCTTGATTTAAGTCAGCACGGAGAAAGTGGATACACTTTTTGAGTTAAGAGTTATGAGTTACGAATCGAAGGCTTAAAAACTCTGAACTCAGTACTCCAAACTAATGAGGGAGGCGACATGAAAAAGATTGAGGCAATTATCAAACCCTTTAAACTGGATGAAGTGAAGAACGCATTGACCAAAATCGGCATTCAAGGGATGACGGCAACCGAGGTCAAAGGTTTTGGGAGACAAAGGGGTCATACCGAGGTCTACCGAGGGGCAGAATATAAGATCGATTTTCTACCCAAAGTTAAGATTGAACTGATCACAACCGATGAAATGGTCCACCAGGTGATCGAAACCATTGAACGGGCTTCCAAGACTGGAAAGATTGGGGACGGAAAAATCTTTCTTTCATCTGTCGAAGAGGTGATTCGGATCCGAACCGGAGAGCGCGGAAGAGATGCCATTTGATTTAGGCATGACCAGAAACGGGCTCATCGACACGAAAAACCTGATGGCCCAGGCAGTATCCAATTATTCCTCCCCGAGGGAGTTCCTCCGTCAACACTCCGATATGGCGGATGGCCTTGTGAGAAAGGCTTTCCAGAAGGCCCAGTCCGAAGTTTCGGCGCCGTCGGTCTGCCTCATCGCCGTGGGAGGCTACGGAAGGGCTGAGTTAGCTCCTTACTCGGATGTCGATCTCCTGCTCCTCTATTCCTCTTCGGGAAAAGAGGACCTTCCTCCTTTGGTCGAGAAGATCCTTTACCCCCTCTGGGACTTAGGGTTGGAAGTGAGTTGCAGTTCGAGGTCCATTAGCGAATGTCTGAGGATGGCCCAATCGGATGTGCATATCAAAACAGGGTTGATCGACGGACGTTATCTCGACGGAGAATACGAATTTTTTCGCAGGTTATACAGCCTCTTCACGAAAAGAGTCCTCCACCGAAACGTGCAAAAATTTGCCGAGGCTTTGGCGAATGATCTTCGCCTCCGCAACCAGAAATACGAAGATCCGGCTTATACCTTGGAGCCCAATATCAAAGAAGGAGAAGGAGGGCTGAGAGACTTTCAGATTGGTCGGTGGACCATCAGGGCGAAATACAAAACGGATCGTTGGGATTCGATCCTCTTCCCGGACCATTCCCGAATGCTGGAGAGAAGTCTTCAATTTCTCTGGGCAGTAAGAAACCAGCTCCATCTCCTCAGCGGGAGAAAACAGGACCATCTGACCTTCGAATTGCAAGAAAAAATCGCGCCGATCCTTGGCCTTTCCCCGGGCACGCAAGGGATCGAGGAGATGATGAGACAATATCATCTCTCGACCCAGAGGATCTCAACCTTTGTCTACGATATTCTCGACCGGACCCTTCACGAACCTTCTTGGGCAAAGAAAACCTTCTTTTTCTTCCAACGAAAGAAGATTGACGAAAATTTCGGAATGGCCTATGGAGAACTCCATCTTTTTGATCCAGTGACCTTCAAGAGAGACCCATCACAACTGATGACCCTTTTTAAGCATTGCCAGGGTTACCGAACCCACATGGATTTTCGGACGGAGGAAGCGGTGATGGAGGCTCTCCCCTTCGTCGACGATCGCTTCAGGACCATGGAGGGAGTGAATCAAGCCTTCCTTTCGATCCTGAGGAAGGGAGACGGTGTGGATACCATTCTCAAGAAGATGCACGAGCTGGGACTGCTCTCACGCTATATTCCTGAGTTCTCAGAGATCGAAGGGAAGGTCCATTACGACCTTTATCACGTCCATCCTGTGGATATCCATTCTATCCTGGCTGTCGAGGAGCTGGGGAAGCTCAGAGGCGGCCTTTACCAGCAAGAGTATCCTTTGCTCACCTCGCTCATCAGAGAGATAGAAAATCCGGAGATTCTCTTCTTAACCACCCTCCTCCACGACATCGGAAAAGGGATGGACGGCGATCACTCGTTGATTGGAAAAGAGACGGTGAAGCACATCGGAGAGCGGATGGGACTCCCGGTGGAAGACCGGGAATTGATGGAATTCTTAGTAAGTCACCACCTCTATATGATCGAAACGGCTTTCCGCAGGGACCTCCATGATGAGCAGGTGATCTTGCGTTTTGCTGACGAAGTGAAGGACGCCAATCAATTAAAAATGCTCTACCTCTTGACCTTTGCCGACATCAAAGCCGTTGGACCCGATGCCTGGACATCATGGAAGAACACCCTTCTCATGGAGCTTTTCCTAAAGGTCTTGCATTTTTTTGAAAAGGGCGCTGTGGCCAGCCCGTTTCTGAAAAGGGATGAAATGATTCAGAAGCTTCAGAGATCGCTCTCTCGAGAAATCATTTCTGAATACCTTGAACATCTACCGGACCGGTACCTCTCCTGCTACTCTTCTGACGAGATCACACATCACCTGGAACTGGCTCGATCCGTCGAGAAGAAACTTCTTCTTGTCGAATGGGAGATTGAAGACGAGATCCAGGCGAGGGTTACGGTATGCACCAAAGACCGCTATGGGCTTTTTTCAAAAATTACGGGTTCGATGTTTTTAAACCACCTGAATATTCTCGAAGCCCAAATTCACACCTGGGGAAATGGCATCGTTCTCGATACCTTCTGGGTGGTGGATGCCACAAGAAATATGGATCGGCGTCTTCAACAGTTTAAGAAGGATCTGGAAGAAATCCTGGGTGAAAAAGCTTCTCTGAGAGGCCTTCTTTCCAAAAGGAAAGAGGTAAACGGGATCAAGCAAAAAGTCATCCCAAGGGTGCCACAAGAAGTAAAGGTCAACAATCAGGATTCTGACTTTTATACCATCGTCGAGGTCATGGGAGAGGATCGATTGGGTATCCTTTATGAGATCACACAAGCCTTGACCGACCACGGATGCGATATCCACTTCGCAAGGATTTCAACCTTAGGTAACCGCATTGTGGACGTCTTCTATGTGCAGGACGAATGGGGAGAAAAAATAAAGGAAAAGAACAGGACAGACCAGCTCAAGAGAACCGTTCTCTCCCGTCTCACTCCGCGAGAAGTCAGCCTTCCTTGAATCCGGGTTCTCCCTTTTGAGACCCATCCAAGCACCCCCGCTTCATGGAACAGAAAGCCTTTCATTTCAGAAGGTTATAGGATTCATCTCATCTTATTCATTAGACCTGGCAGGATTGTTTTTCAAGCCCTGAATTATTATATTTAAATAAAATAAGGTAAGGATTTGTGAGCTCCACAGAGGAAAGGAGGGAGCGCGCATGAAAAAAGCATCTGTAATAATGACTATAGCGGCTTTTCTTTTGCTATCTTTGAATGCTTACGCACAATCCGACCAGAAGTCGGCGGGCACTCCTCCGGTATCACAGACACTCATCCCCGAAGGTGATTTTGCCCTTAAACTCGCAACCGCACTCAAGTTAGGAACGCCTAATAACGAGGCCCAAGCGGAGGACCTGTTGACCTCGGCAGGAATCGCACCAAAGAACGGCTGGATCGCTGACTACCCGGTGACACCCAATGTTATTGGCGAGATGCAAAACGCCGTGACGACTGCAGCAGATGCCAAGAAGCTCTCAATGGGAAAGGATGAGGCTTTAAAAGCATTTCAGGGACTCACAACTGAGTTCGGCTTAGCGGTCTCGCCCGGGTCTGGCCAATACGCAGAGAGTCAGCCCCCCACAAGCAGCGAATACGTTGAGCCTCAGGAAATCAACGACTATTACTATGACGAAGGGCCCCCGGTTGTCACCTACTATCCTCCGCCCTGGGATTATGACTACCTGTATGGCTGGGTTCCTTATCCGTTCTGGTGTGCCGGGTTCTTTTTCCCGGGATTCTTCGTCCTGAACGACTTTGACATTATCGTTGTGGGCCATCACCACCATCATTTTCGGATCACCAATCACTTCTTCGATTCCAGGACTCATGCGTTCGGCAGGGTGGACCCGGTGAGGCATACGCTGGCCAATGTCTCAAATAGGACAGCATTCCATTCTACGGCGACAAAAAACGCTGCCTCTTCCATTTTCAACCGGAGTCTCAATTCCACGGGTGGCAGGCCATTGGGCAATTCAAACAGCCCTGCTAATGGCAGCGGAATGAACCATCAATCGTCCCAAAGCTTCGCCAGATCTTCCAGCTCGCATTCCGGCGGTGGCAGTTTCTCTTGCGCAAATTGCCACGGAGGCAGCAGTTCGTTCGGGGGTAGCAGCGGCCATTCATTCAGTGGTTTCTCGGGCGGCCATTCGTTCGGCGGCTTTTCGGGTGGTGGTCACGGAGGCGGTGGAGGCCGCAGATAAAAGTCAGGGGAAATTAACCTAAGAAGAGGATCCTTCGATCCTCTTTTTTGTTTCGAGCGGACGCCGAAATCGAAAGTCGTTATCCTCAAATTTCTGGGGTGATTTTTCGTAGAAAAGCACGATGAGCAAACACAAAATCGTGGGGAAAACGAAACACACGGGTCTGATTCAGGATAAGCCCCCCGTTCTTGAGAGTGGATAGTAGTAGCCTACCGTACAAATACAGTTCTTTCTTGAAAAAAATAAAGTGCTTACCTTATTCCCTCTTCAATCCATGTCGAATAAACTACAATTGTTATCTGCTAAATGGATGCCGCGGCTGCGGTTGGGCCCCCCCCTCAAAGGTTCTGATGGGGCTCCTAAGGAGATTTCGTGTGGCCGAGGAACTGAAAAAGGCATAAATTCGATCGCCCTTTCAGCAGATAATGATCTTACTTCCCGGGGAGGACCCATCATGACGGAACCTGAACGAATCAGCCCGAAAGAGGTCTACGAGAAATTGAAAGCAGGCGCTGCGATCCTTGTTTGTGCCTATGAAGACGACGAAAAGTTTAAGGCCTTACATCTTGACGGAGCCATCTCCTTCAATGAGTTCAGGTCGAATCTTCCGTCCTTATCAAAGAATCGAGAGATGGTCTTCTATTGCGCCTGACCCGATGATGCGGCGGCAGCCGGTCAGGCAGCCAAATATCTGGGGATGGGGTACAAAAATGCAAAAGTCCTTCTCGGCGGCGTGGACGGATGGAAGAAGGCAGGGTACCGACTCATTTGAGCAGGACTGCCGACCGTAATAAGCCATAGAAAAGACAGACCAATGTCTGAAACCAGAAAGACAAGTTTTCTGTTTAGCCCTTTTGATCTACACGGACTCCCTTTGAAAAACAGACTGGCGATGGCGCCCATGACCCGATCCAGGGCAGGCAAGGAGCGTCTTCCCAATTCCCTGATGGCCGAGTATTATCTTCAACGAGCTTCGGCCGGGCTCATCATCACGGAAGGAACAGTGATTTCAACACAGGCCATCGGCTGGCCGAATACCCCCGGGATCTATTCAAATGAACAAGCCCAAACCTGGAAAATGGTGGTGGATGCGGTTCATTCCAAGGGGACGCCGATCTCTCTTCAGCTCTGGCATACCGGCCGGGCTTCCCACACCAGCTTCCACGAAAAAGATGGACTTCCCGTGGCCCCTTCGGCCCTCAAAATCGACAGGGATTCTATTCACACCCCTACGGGTAAGCAGCCGTATGAAACGCCCCGCGCGCTGGAAACAGAAGAAGTTTCAGGTATTGTAGATGACTACCGACGTGCTGCTGAGCGGGCCAAATCAGCCGGATTTGATGGCGTCGAAATACATGCAGCCAACGGATATCTGATTGACGAGTTCCTGCAGTCTAAGACGAACCATCGCACTGACCGCTACGGAGGAAGGCTGGAAAACCGGTACAGGTTTTTGGATGAGATCGTGAGTTCGATTTCAGCGGTGTGGACCTCCGCCAGGGTTGGTGTGCACCTTTCACCAAACGGTAATTTCAACGACATGGGCTCGCCGGATTTTCGTGAAGCCTTTCTTTACATCGCAAAACAGCTTAGCCGACACAAGATCGCTTACCTCCACATTGTCGATGGTCTTGCCTTTGGCTTTCATGGACTCGGTCCGCCCATGACATTAAAAGAGTTCCGGGAGGTCTTTGAAGGGCCGCTGATCGGAAACTCTGGCTACACGCAGGAAACAGCGGAAGCAGCAATTCGGCAACGCCACGCAGACTTGATCTCCTTTGGCAGACCGTTTATCAGTAGTCCTGACCTCGCGGAGCGTTTTGCGAATGGCTGGCCTTTGAACCCGCCGGCGGACATGAAGGTCTGGTATTCTTTCGATGAAGCCGGCTACACTGATTTCCCCAGATATGAAGTTTCCCGAGGGGAATAGCCTGAAAAAGAGGGAATGGATGAAAGCCATTCGCGTTCATGAGTTCGGCGAGCCGGAAGTGTTGCGGCTTGAAAAGGTTCCAGATCCCAAGTGCGGCCATGGACAGGTTTTGGTTAGAATTCAAGCCGTAGGAGTCAACCCGGTAGATACTTACATCCGGGCAGGGCTCTATGCCATCAAACCCACCCTGCCCTACACTCCCGGCAGCGACGCCTCTGGCACAGTCGAGGCCGCAGGTGAAGGAGTGAAAGGCTTCAAGGCAGGCGACAGGGTCTACACGGCCGGGACAATCAGCGGCGCCTATGCTGAGAAGGCAGTTTGCTTAGAGTCCCAGGTGCATTCTCTCCCCCCCAAGGTCACTTATTCCCAAGGCGCGGCCTTGAATGTGCCTTACAGCGCCGCCTACCGGGCCCTTTTCCAGCGTGCTCGAGCCGTACCGGGTGAAGCTGTCTTGATTCACGGGGCAAGCGGCGGCGTAGGGATTGCAGCACTTCAATTTTCCCGAGCCGCAGGAATGACGGTTATCGGAACTGCCGGGACTGAGCCAGGGCGTCAGCTCGCGGCTGAGCAGGGAGCTCATCACGTCTTGGACCATCGCAGCCCAGATCATTTTGAGGATGTTCTCAGACTGACGGAGAACCGTGGCGTGGACATTATTCTCGAATTGTTAGCCAATGTGAACTTGGGCAAGGACTTGGGGATTCTTGCCAAAGGTGGTCGGGTAGTGGTCATCGGAAGCCAGGGCAAGGTAGAGGTCAATCCTCGCGACGCGATCGGCCGGGAAGCCGCAATCTTGGGGATGTCCGTCTTTAACGCCACAGAGCGCGAAACGACCAGTATTCATGCTGCCATCGGCGCCGGTTTGGAGAACGGCACGCTGCGGCCGGTCATCGGCCAAGAAATGCCGCTGGCGGATGCGCCCCGTGCTCACCGAAAGGTTATAGAAGCAACGGCATTCGGGAAGATCGTATTGGTTCCCTGACCGGCAGGTGCCGCGTCCCGCCAATGAGACTGCGCTATTTCGCTGAGGGAGGAAACGGTCGGCCTCCAAAGTCTTAGAATGCGGTCTTTTAGGAATGACTAATCGGTGCTTGTAGAAAACGGTTTCATCTCAAGGGTACGGAATGTTTGAATCTTACATGTAAAAGGTTACCACTCTAAGACTTTCTCGACTCCCGCCTCCTCCCTTCTGTCTGCAACGGGCTATTCCACTTACACTTTAGGCTCTCCGTCCTCTGTGTTCGGCGGCTTAGTTCCTTTTCCTCGTTTTACTATACCTCCACATATGCGCAAAGACTCGAACAGCGTGCTCCGGAAAATCATAGCAGGGAAGGCGGTTCCCTTCCAGAAAACCCTCACAGGCCTCTTTATCTTTTTGAGCGCCCAAAAGGGAGAAGAAGACCGGCTTGGGGCGTTGCTGCACAAGCAGGTCCGCCATAGGCCGGTGGATTTCAGGCCCCCGATTGGCAAAGGAAATCCAACTAATTCCGTCCACCCCATCGTCTTCCAAGAGAGCCTTCAAAATCTCCGTGGAGGTCTTTTCAAATCCATGAGCCAGCATATCGGGAAAAAGGTCCACAGGATTCCGTGTTTTGGAAGGGGTGGCGATGACCTTGGAGATTTTTTTGCGCGTCGTCTCTCCCAGACGGGCCACCTGTAGCCCGTGTTCTACCGCGGCATCGATACTCATGATGGCTTGTGCCCCGCTGTAGGTGACAAAGGCAAGTCGGTCTCCCTGAGGAAGGGGCATGTCTAGAAATCCTTTCAGAGCCCGGACGAAATCATCGACCCCGGTCATGCGCAAGACACCCGCCTGGCGCATGGCACCCTCGAACACGGCGTCTCCCCCTGCCATGCTGGCGGTATGGGATGCCATGGCCCGGCCTCCTTCCTGAGTTCGTCCTCCCTTGATCATGAGCACAGGCTTTTTGGCCACTGCCTTCCTTACTGTTTCCAGAAATCGGCGGCCATTGCGCACGTCCTCCAGGTACATCCCAATGATTTTCGTTTGCTCGTCGTCCACCAAATAGGACAACGCATCGGATTCATCCACATCCACTTTGTTCCCCAGCCCAATTCCTTTGGAAAGCTGGCAACCTTCAAAGGAGCTTAAATACCGGAGAAGGGCTCCTATGAAAATCCCCGATTGCGCGGCAAATCCAATAGGCCCAGGCCTCATCATGCGGGGAGTGGCAAAATAGGAAGTGGTCAATCCGTTCTCCGTGTTCACCAGACCCAAGGTGTTAGGTCCAAACCCCCTCATACCCGTCGATCGGAGGATGCCTTTCACCTCCTCCTGGTATTTCGCTCCTTCCCGACCGGCCTCCGCAAACCCCTCTGCGGAAATAACCACCCCCTTTACACCCTTACGGGCGCATTCCTTCAAAGCTTCAGCAATCAACCGCGGGGGAATGTGTAACACCGCCAGGTCAACAGGGAAAGGAATCTCTCCCAGGCTGCGATACAAATGGGTTTCGAAAACCTGCCCCCCCTGTGGATTCACACCCGCCACCCGGCCCCGATAGCCGACTCTCTTTAGAACTTTAAGGAGCTGCGCTCCCGGCTTCTCCGGGTCCCTCGATGCTCCCACGACCGCTACGCTTTTGGATTCCAAGATTTCCCGAATGGACCACATCAAGCTCTTCCTCCGACTAAAATAGGGACACATCCCATCGATTCGATCATTCCATCTGTGTTGCCGAAAAAGGGTGTGTCTCTATTTTTTGTCAGCCAGATAGTCCTTCAGCAGCATCTCATTCCTGGTCTGGATTTTTTGCAACTCGCCCAATTCCACATTTTCAAGAGGCAGTTTCATCCTTTTATTTCTCAGCCGGGTAATCTCGGCATCTAAATACCGAATCGTGTTTGCAACTGCCTCTGCCATGGACGAGATGGACCCCTGAGCCCTTTCAAAGGTCTCTTTGTCTAAATAGGCCCGGTTCAAGAGATGAAATCGTTCAAAGAATTTTTGGAACTTCTCCACCTCTTCTTTCTTTCCCTTCTTCTTTGAATCCAGTTTTTTCGCCAGCTCCAAGAGTTTTTCTAAGTCCATAGAATTTTTCTCCCGATTTTTTCGATTTGACCTTTCCTTAAATCTATGAGAACGGTTTACCTTTGTCAATCCTTTTATACTGGATTATTGGATGGTTTGCCTTTTTTAGACAGCCTGTTTGAAATCCATCACTCCCTGGCAACCCTGAAGTCTCTTTGAAATGACCATTCCCCTTTTTCGAAAAATAAATTCATGTAATTCCAAGAAGTTATAAAACTGGAACTAAATCTAATGGAACTCTGATGACGGCACATAATTTGCTTTTGAAATGAACGAACACAGCGTCGTATTGCAATGACAAGGTTGTCTCCAGCACGGGGCGCCTTTTATTGATTTCAAAATCCCATTAGACAGGAGGAACAATTCTATGAGTCCCAAAGATGTGGTGAAGATGATCAAGGAAACCGGGGTTCAAATCGTCGATTTGAAGTTCAATGACCTCCCAGGATTATGGCAACATTTCTCGATGCCCGTCTCAGAACTTTCGGAAATGGACGATCTTACGGATAGCATCTTCGTCCAAGGAATCGGGTTCGACGGTTCGAGTATCCGCGGGTTCCAAAAGATCCAAGAGAGTGACATGATTTTGATCCCGGATCCCTCGACGGCCGTCGTGGATCCAGTGTGTGAAATTCCAACGATGAGTATTATCTGTGATATTTTTGATCCTATCACCAAAAAGCCTTATACCCGGGATCCAAGATATGTTGCAAAAAAGGCAGAAAAGTTTGTGGTGGATTCTGGAATTGCAGATACAAGCTACTGGGGACCGGAGATGGAATTCTTCATCTTTGATGATATCCGGTTTGATCAAACAGAGAATTCTGGTTATTATTTTATTGATTCAGTAGAGGGAGAATGGAATTCAGGAAGGGATGAAAGACCGAATTTGGGTTACAAACCTAGATATAAAGAAGGGTACTTTCCTGTTCCCCCTCATGATTCCCAGCAGGACCTGCGAAGCGAGATTATTCTAACATTGATCAAGGCTGGCATTCCTATTGAGGTTCATCATCATGAAGTCGCCACCGCCGGTCAAGCAGAAATTGACATGAAATTCGGGACCCTGGTGAAGATGGCCGACAGCTGCTTGATGTATAAATACATTGTGAAGAATTTGGTTCGAAAACACGGCAAGGTAGCCACGTTCATGCCAAAACCTCTTTTCGGTGACAACGGAAGCGGCATGCATACCCATCAGAGCCTGTTCAAAAACGGAAAAAACGTTTTTTTCGATCCTAAAGGATACGCACTCATCAGTCAGACGGCAAAATACTATATTGGGGGGCTGATAAAGCATGCGGATGCTTTAATGGCCTTCTGTGCCCCCACCACCAACTCCTATAAGCGATTGGTCCCGGGATATGAGGCACCCGTCAATCTCACTTACTCACAGAGAAACAGAAGTGCAGCCATTCGGATTCCTGTTTACTCCGAAAATCCAAAGACCAAGCGGATTGAATTCCGGCCACCGGATAATACTTGCAACCCTTATCTATCCTTCCCGGCCATGCTCATGGCAGGTTTTGATGGTATAAAGAATAAGATTGATCCGGGCGAGCCCATGGACAAAGACACCTATCACCTCACCGGCAAAGATAAAGAAAAAGTCAAGACCGTACCAGGATCTCTTGAAGAATCATTAAATGCCCTTGAAAAGGACCATAAGTTTCTTCTTGAGGGGGATGTCTTTACCAAGGATGTGATCGACGTTTGGCTTGAATATAAGCGAGAGAAAGAGATCGATGCGGTGAGGCTCCGTCCCCATCCCTACGAATTCTATCTCTATTTCGATATTTAAGGAGGGAATCCGCACAGGAGAAGGGTCTTATTTCCTGAATCGGGATTCGGGTCGTTCTTTTTCTTGACAACGGAAAGGGGGTTATGTTATTTGCTCTATAACTCCGTAAATACGAAGGGGTATTGATTAGACAAGGGCGTCTTCTCCCGATTGCATTCCGGGTCCAAAAGAGGCCCTTTTTTTTAACCATAATTATAGAAGAGGAGGAAGAGATGGATAAAGAAAAAGGAAATGTCTTGAAGTTGGCGAAGGAGAATGATGTCAAGTTTATTCGGCTCTGGTTCACGGACATTCTCGGGGTCTTAAAAGGGTTCGCAATCACCATTGACGAACTGGAAGGCGCCCTTGAGGAGGGCATGGGATTCGACGGCTCTTCCATTCAGGGTTATGCCCGCATCGATGAGAGCGATATGATTGCCAAACCTGATCCAAAAACTTTCCAGATCGTTCCCTGGAGACCCAAAGAGAATGCGGTAGGCAGGATGTTTGCAGATGTCCTTGAACCCGATGGAACCCCTTACAAAGGAGATCCCCGATGGGCGTTGAAAAGGGTACTCAAAAAGGCTCAAGACCTGGGTTACACCTTTTACGTCGGTCCTGAGCTGGAGTACTTCTATTTCAAAAGTAGTGAAGGAGCGCCAGAGTTTCTTGACAAAGGAGGCTATTTTGATCTTACTCCCCTGGATGTGGCAACCGAGCTTCGGCGAGAAACTATTTTAACCTTGGAGGCCATGGGAATTCATGTGGAATACAGCCATCATGAAGTCGCTCCCAGCCAGCATGAAATTGACCTCCGCTTTACGGATGCCCTGACCATGGCGGACAATGCGATGACCTATCGACTCGTTGTTAAGGAAATTGCATTGAAGCATGGCGTCTATGCGACCTTCATGCCCAAACCTATCTTCGGCCAGAATGGAAGCGGCATGCACACACACCAATCTCTTTTTAAGGGTAATAAGAATGCCTTCTTCGATCCAAAAGATGAATACCATCTCTCCAAGATCGGCAAGTCTTATATGGCCGGGGTTTTGAAACACTCCAAGGAAATTACTTCCATCACTTCTCAATGGGTGAACTCTTACAAAAGGCTTGTCCCGGGCTACGAAGCGCCCGTCTATATCTCCTGGGCGCGCAGGAATCGGTCAGCCCTCGTTCGTGTGCCTATGTATAAACCGGGAAAAGAAAAAGCCACCCGGATGGAATACCGGTCGCCTGACCCCGCCTGCAACCCCTATCTGGCGTTTGCTGTCATGCTGGCCGCGGGCTTAAAAGGGATAGAAAAGGGATATGAACTTGCGGCTCCTGTTGAAGAAGATATCTTTGAGATGTCTGAGGCGTCGAGGAAGAAACATGGGATCGACTCTCTTCCGGGAAGTCTAGCCGAAGCGATTCAATTGACCGAGAAGAGTGAACTGGTCAGAGAAACACTGGGAGATCATATCTTCCAAAAATTTATTGAAAATAAAAAGATCGAATGGGATCAATATCGGACCCATGTTTCCCAGTTCGAACTGGAAAAATATCTTCCGATCCTGTAGTCTTCTTCTCCTTTGCTTTGTTTACAGCCCCTGTTTACTCGAAGCCCCCCTTCCCCTGGTGGGAGTGGGGCTTCGTTAGATAAAGGACTTCTTGAATAAGAGCGCTGAATGAAGATCTAACGAGGCGAAGGGAGGCGGAACGGATTGAGTTTTCTTCATCCATAGGTTATCTTTAAATTAATTTATGTAACATTGCAGAGGTAAAGCGAGGAAAACGAGTATGGTGAGTAGTGAGAAACTTGCTTGGAGCAAAGATCTCGAAAACTTTTTACACCGGAATCCCGGTCTGAAGATGATCGATGATCCGGAGAAGCTCGAATACTACCGCAATGACCTGAACGTCGATCTTCCTCCACTGATCCGGGACCTCATGCTGAAGAGCTTGCCGGATATCATTTTCCAGCCCGCCGCTGAAGAACACCTGCTGGAGATCTTTGCCTTTGCCCGAGATCATAAAATCCCGGTAACCATTCGGGGCGCTGGAACCTGGGGATATGGCGGAGCAGTCCCTACCCAGGGGGGAATACTCATCGATCTCAGCTTCATGGACAAGATTGAAATCAACCCGGCGGCGCTTCAGCTGACCGTGGGTCCGGGGGCCCGGTTTCTCGACATCCATCGCGAACTCGAACGCCATGGCCTTACCCTCCTCAGCATGACTTCAGGAAAGGGCGGGACACTCGCGGGATGGATGGCCACGGGAGGCATGGGATTTGGCACCTTTCGCCATGGCCCGGTGCGAAATCAGCTGATCTCCATACGGGTGATCACACCCGAAGGCAAGGCACGAGATCTGGAGGCTGACGATCCAGAGGTGGGTTACTTCCTTTCCACTGAAGGACAGATGGGAATTATTGTGAAAGCCACGCTCAAGGTCGGCCGACGACCCTCACAATGGTATCCTTTCGTTCTCTCCTTCGAAAGGACGTCCGCTGCCTATGCCTTTGCAAAGCAGGTTTCCCATCACCCCTTGCTCAAGCCTCATGACGTGATCGTTTACCACACCAAATTGGTGCGCGTCCTCAAGGAACAATCAAATGGAAAAATGGCGATTGAGGATAAGAACGTGGTCCTGGTCGCATTTGCCGATGAAGGGCAGGCCCATGAGTTCAAGGCCTATCTGAATGAGCACGGCATTCAACCAGCTGATGAAGCATCAGCCAATTACCTCTGGGAAGAGCGGTTCCTCCCCATGTCCATCAAGCATCTTGGGCCGTCTCTTCTGGCCACGGAGGTGCTTCTCCCTCTGGATCAAGTCGCTGCCTACTTTGAAAAAATCAGCGAATGGGGCAAACGTCTCGGTGTAACTTTTTATCCATCTTCTCATCTCATCAGTCGAGAACAAGTCCTATTTCTTGCCATGGTGGCCTCTGACCATCGGAAGGCCATTTTTTATGCAGACCTCTTGCTCGTTCCAATGATGGTCAGGCTAGCTGTTCAGTTTTACCATGGGAAGCCTTATGGATTGGGAATCTGGAACACACCTTTTTTACGCGACCTCTACCCCAAAGAAGAGTTGAAACAACTGCGCCAATACAAAAAGGTTGTAGATCCTGCCGGAATCCTCAATCCAGGAAAATTTTTCTCTGTTTCAGGGAGACTGGGTCCTCTACAAAAAATACTATTCCATTCTGACATCTTTAATCTCGAACTCTCCTCGACCCAATGGCTTCTTTTCAAGTTGTTCTCCATCATTCCGGAAAAGACCCTTCGGCGGCGCATCACGATTGCTCCCCAGGGAATTGAAGGAATCTCAAATGACGTCTTCGCCTGCGCCCAATGTGGAAATTGCGTATCCAGATGTCCTGTTTATCGTGCGACCGGGGATGAAACCTTTACGGCCAGAGGAAAGCTTCTCACCATGAAGAGGGCACTGGAAACGAAGAAGCTCGAACTTTCGAAAGTCCTGCCCCTCTACTTCTGTCTTCACTGCGGACGCTGCGATGAAGAATGCCAGGTGAATCTGAAGCATCGCGAGCTTTACGATCAACTGGAGAAGTTTCTATCCCGAACCATCGATTTTCCGATTCAGGAGATAACAAACTTTATCCAGGAAGTAGAGAATAGCCCGGATTTTTACCGATTTCTCGATGTGATCCGAACGGGTTTCGATCAGAAGATTCACGAACAGCGCCAGACCTTTCCAAGGTACCGTGTCCTCATTGATGAAGAATATTGTCTTCATTGCGGCACCTGCGTCGATGCCTGCATGTATAGCGTACGGAAGCGTGATGAGTCCGATCCCCGTAAGGTTGTGATTGCGGACGAATCCCTCTGTCGCGGCTGCGGGGCCTGCCTGGAACGGTGCCCGCAGATCGCAGCCGGACTACCAGCCACTTCCGTGGAACTGCATCCGGACTATCTCAGCTTGGATGACCCGTACTGGAAAGGCGAAGTCATCACCCGGATCGACCTGGAAGCAACGACGGGGAAGATTCCTGTTTCTGGCACGGGTCAGGGAGACCCACATCGTGGCTCCGGCAATGACGGCATTCGTTTCGGCCACTTTCACATCGTAGGCCCCGCGCAGAATCTCCTCTATGAAAGCTCCGCGGACGCCATCGTTGTCCAGCTCGGTCAGCGGCCGAAATATCTGACGTTCAACGGACACGGGATCGAGACCCCTGCCCCTCGCCTGATCGGGCTGAAGACGCCTCTCATCCTCGACGTGATGCCGATGGACGGGGGAGAAACCTTATTGGACTCCATGTTGGAGGCCGCCCGAACCACGGGGACCCGTCTCACACTTCGGTTAGAAGAAGCTGAGAAATACGGAGCCAAGATTCGGGATCGAACGCATTCTCTGATTCTCCGATTGACCTCGGACGATATCAGGAACCTGGCCGCGGGGAAGAAGTGGCCTGAAGTCTTTCAGAATCATTCTTGCGATTTGATAGAAATCGAACTGGATGACACGGTTCTGGCACGAATCGATGAGTTGAAACGTCTCTTCTTTGGATCCGCTGTTCTCTCCGCCGTCATAAAGACCAATAAGGATGATGTGGATTCGGAGCTCAGGCCAACGCCGGTGTTCCAGCAAAAACTGGAATCCTTATTCGAATCACCTTTTGATATTTTGTGTCTCACGTCGGATTACGACGCGGACAAAGGATACTATCCCACCACGGATGCCGTGCCCGCGGTTCATCGATTTCTGGTCGAGCAAAAACTGCGTCACCGGTTTTCAATCCTTGCGGCCGGAGGAATCCGATCCGCAGCGGATTCGCAAAAAACGACCCAACGGGGTGCCAACGGAATAAAGATCGATTGGCCCGTGTTGTTGACCGCCGATCCAATGGCACGGCAGAGATTCCTCAGAGGCGAAGCGATCCGGATTTCACTTGATGCACCGGCATTGGCAAAGCGAATCACCAGCCTCATCCGGGTATGGAATGTTCAGATCATTGAGGTTCTCGGTGCCTCCGGGTTTAAAGAGATCAGAAAGACCGTGGGCGAAGAGAACCGGTTGCTCATTTTTGACGACCTCGAGGAGCGGGTTTACGACATCTTTAAGAACCAGGGCCGCCTGGAACGAAACAGCCAAAGCAACCGGGCCCGCATACAGAGAGAGGGAGACGGCTTTGGATGGCGATACAGCCAGTTAGCGGATCTGATCCAGCCCACGCAGCTCCCGCACCGGTTCTACAATTGTGACCTGAAGGCATCATGCTATCGCATCTTCGACCGCGATTATGTCTGGCCGGCTTCCCTCATTGCATCCGTTGGCCGCATGGCCAGCGGAGACCGCGAGGCGCTTCTGCTGAGCCATACGGAGGAGCGAGGCAATCTTGGAGATGGCTTCGATTTTATTCAGGTCCAGTTTCAGCAGAACCCTGACGCGATCCCGGAAGGAAAGCTGGAGGAGGTGTCAACCGCTCTTCAAATCGCACCTCAATTGCGGCTGAAGGCACCCTTTATCGGAGCCGGAATGTCTGTTGGGTCGATCGGGCCGGGGACCTGGCGCGCCCGGGTCTTGGCAACGCGAGCCCTCGGGACCCAGATGGATACCGGCGAGGGTGGATACCCGACTTTTTTCATCCTTGATTCGAAGTGGAATCCCCTGGACTTAACGGATCAACAAGTGGCCTTGTTGGGACAATTGATAGAAGAGAGAAAACTCATCCCAGTGGAGGAGCTGATCAAAAGGGTTCGGCAAGAGCTGGACGAATCCCCTGAATTTCAGGGATTGCTGGATGCGCTCGGAAAATATCCGGCTTCCATGCCGGTCCAGTACGTTCCGATTGTCACGGCCGAAGACGAGCCTTATGTCTCCACTCAGCTCAAGACGGGATTATTTGGAGTAACCAAGGAGAGTATCCGGCGTGCCCGACGCGTGGTGATCGCCTATAGCCAGGGAGCGAAACAAGGGGTCGGGGGTCACTTGCTCGGACGAAAAGTCTTTGGTCTGGTGTCGAGGCTACGCGGAGTGGCCGAAGGCGTCAGCCTCATCTCTCCCTTCCCTTTTCATAATTGCTATTCGATTGAAGATGTGAAGGCATTCATCGACGCTGTCCGGATGATCAACCGCCGTACGACCATCTGTATTAAGGTTTCGCCATCTCCCGATATTGAATTCATCGTTTCCGGCCTCGCCCGTATTGCCAAGGATAACCAGATGGTGATCGAGGTCTGGTTGGATGGTCCCCGGGGAGGGACCGGCGCAGCTCCGGACATCATCAAGGGCCAGATGGGAATGCACATGGAGTATGCGATCCCCCTTTGCCATGAAAAATTGATGGACGACGGATTGAGAGATACCGTTGTTTTCATGGGAAGCGGCGGATTTCGCACATGGGGAGACGTGATCAAGGGAATCGCCTTGGGACTCGATGGCGTCGTCCTAGGTACCGCAGACCTTGTGGCCATCGGCTGTGTTCGGGACCGCAACTGCGAGTCAGGGTGCCGAAGCGGCATCTCCACCATTGAACCGAGAATGCAGCTTTTACGCGATGTCGAAATAAACGCCCAACAGATCATCAACTTTCGTTCAATTCTCCAGGCTCAGACGATCAGGGCCCTTGCGGCCTTGGGCATGAAAGACATTCGGGAGCTTCGGGGCCATTATGATTGTATTCAATGGCCGCTTCTCGAAGAGAGAGTCCGGGAGCGTCGCCGCCGCAGGGCTGAAATTTCACGGACACGGCCTTTCGGCAGGCCGGAAGAAACCCCCCAGCAAGTTACGGCCAATCCGATGCCCGCTCCCTCGGATTGTGGAGTCGCTGCCATTGTCTCCAACCATTTCATCCCGAGCCATGTGATGGACTTGATGCTTGAACGTATGGGGAACCGCGGCATGGACGGGGTTGGAATTTGGAAAGGAGGCTGTTACCCGCTTCATATGGATAAATATGCCCTGCAGGTCTTGGTCAAGGGCATACTTCAATCCGACGTAGAACAGGAATATGCGTCCAGAGAAGCGGCTCTCGATCCGGCAGAACTTCGTCGGCGAGCCAGGCAGGAGGTCTTGGTCAAGCGCCGTCATATTATGAAAGAAATCGCTGACCACTATTTCACAGGGGTCGAACTGGATGATTTCGACGGCGATCTGGAGAAGTGCCGTTTCCCGTATCGGCTCGATCAGGAAGGTCACGAGCAGGATTTCCGACTCTTTGGCGAGAAAGATCCGGGCGATGTGTTCCGATTCTTTGTACGGGTGCGACGTGAAGAGTTGTGTCGCTTTGTAGAGAATGACCTGTTGAAGGATCCCATCTGGCCGCCCCGTCAGATGCGCTACCGAGATCTGACCGTTGAGAATTACAGAACGAACATAGAATTCTTGCAGGAGGCCGAGGACGAGTACATCTACCGGCTTTCCCGAAAGATCACTCGGGAGAACTACGCAGAGGTTTTGCAGAAGAAGGCGGCGGTGATGTCGTGCGGTAAAAACTCCGGCTGCTGGAAGAGCGATGGTCGGGAAATTCCATGGGAACTTCCAGAAGCGCCCGTAAATGTTATCCATCGGCGCCTGGCCACTGGTTCTGTGGTGGACCAGATGAATGCCCACCCCTTTGCCGAGCTTCACACAGCCCTGACCCATAACGGGGAGACGACGAATTATCGCACGATGCTGAATCGAATCTCACAGTTCAACCTGACGCCTTTGGCTCAAACGGATACAGCCGTGGCGTCTCTTAAACTTCACCTGCTCAGCCAATACCTCCATTATCCCTTCGACGCTCTTGTCGAATCTTTTTCACCCACGACAGGGTGGAAGCTGACCCAGTTGCCTCCTGAGATAAAGGATCGCTTCGAGCATGTCCAGGAGGTTGAGTTGGAAAGTGCTCCGGATGGTCCGTACCAATACCTTTGCGGTCGGATCGACCCCTATCGCAGGGTCATCGAGCGGTTGGACATTATCGACCCGTCCTTGCTTCGGCCCAACGTCGCAATGCTCTATGACGACGGAGATAATTTCGTGAGCATCATCTGTTCCGAGAAACAAGGGAGTGACGCGGGGTTGCAGGAGCTTCATCGTCTGGGGATCGTGCGAAGCACCCACCCACCCTTAACCTTCACAGTCAACACAGGCATGGTGAGCAGGGTCTTCTACAACGAGAAGGGAAAAATCACAAGCCACGAGGTATTAGACAAATTCGGCAAGCGGCTGGATATTCCCCATGGGACGTATCCTTCTGCGAAGTCAATCTCTTCGGTAGCCGGCGGCATAGGAATCGAGAAAATATCCGATCCCTCCGTCTTTGTGCGAGATCGGCTATCCCGATGGGGGTTTGACGAATTCAAAACCGCTTTGGAGGAGATAACGAGGAACGCTTCAACAGCCCAAGCAGTAAAGGAGCTGACCCGAATCCACGATTATCTGCCGGGTTGGGAAACCGGAGATAAAGACAGAGGGACTCTTCAACATATCCTCGAAGACCATATCAACTCGGTGTTGGATCGCGTGAACGGTGGAAATGGAATCGTTCGCGTTAGCTTGGCCAATGCTGGAAAGCTCGAAAAACCTGAAGGAACAGAACAGATCTTAATCGTTGACAGCCGGGGGTTTCGACCCGAAGGCATCGACCCGTTGAAGGTGTTGAGCTGTTTTCTCGACCATGCCCATCGGATGGGATGGAGAAGATTCATCGTCTACAGGACGGAAGGCCAGCGGGGGATTGGCATGGGTATGGGGTCCGGTAATACCTCCGATTCTATCATGGATGTCTATGGAAGCCCGGGTGAGTATTGCGGTGCGTTCAACATGGGAACCTTGATTCGTGTCCATGGCCATGCTCAGAACTTCACCGGAATGGTCATGCATTCCGGAACACTTGAGATCCACGGTGACGTGGGAAAGGTGACGGGATACTCTGCAAAGGGAGGAACATTTAATATCCTCGGCAACGTCGTAGACCGAGGATGGGTCTGCGCGGTAAGCGATCCTCGAGGCCCGGGGCTTGAGGTGAACATTGTGGGGACTGCGTACGAGCATCTCTGCCAAGCCTTAATGGGTGGATCCGTCATCATGCTCGGCCTCTTCCGGGGGTATGACGGAATGCTCCGTCAAATGGACTCCCCATACACTGGAGCCAAGATCCTGGCAGGTGCCTCTGCCGGAGAAGCGATCTTCTACGACCCTAAGGAGAGGTTGGATGAAGGACAATACAAGAGTTGTGCCGTACAAACGATTGATGATAAAAAGTGGGAAGAGATCATGGGCCGCCTGATGAAGCTGGAAGATATCTTTAGCCTGGGCTTCTCCCGACAAAACAGCCATCTCACGGCTCGTATCGATGGGGAAATAAGAACCATCAGGCCCGAGAGTTTTCGATGGATTCTGCCCAAGGGGGAGCTGGAAGGTTATCACTAATCATCAACTTCCTCAGGAAAAGTAGCCGCGGGTTTGCGTCTGCCCTTTTGCTTAAGGATTACGGCTGCCTCATTTTAATTTTTGCCGTAATTCTTGCTTGAAATCTACGAAGACAATTGGTATCATCTGGTATCATCCGAAAAAATTGCGGAGGGGGAAACGATGGCGGTGAGGATCATTATCGACCGGAAGGTGAAAAAGGGAAAAGAAAGGGATTTTGCAAAAATGCTCAGGGAATTGAGAACCAAAGCCATTCCCTCAAAGGGATATATCTCAGGAGAGACGCTTCGGGCGCAAGACGATCCTTATAACTATATTGTGATCACCACATGGCAAAACGCCGAAGACTGGAAATCATGGGAAAAAAATCCGGACAGAAAAAAGATTCACGCAAAAATCGAAAAACTGATGGCCAGACCCACCAAGACGAAGATATACATGTATGCCTGATCGCAATTGATGACTTGCGGCCGCAGCCTTCAGGCTGCAAACCCACGCAGGCTGAAGCTTATCATCTTCATTACCGATGACGGGGAAAGATTGACAATTAGAAGCAGGTGTGTTAAAAAAGCAAAGATGAAGTAAAGAAAACTTATGGTCAAACAAGTAAGACAACTCAAAGACCCTCGTTCCTGTTCAGACAGGACCGGGGGTCTTTTTTTATGACCCCGTTGTGCCTCACCCATTTAACTTTTATAGCCCCCTCATTTATTGAGGGCGTCAAAGGATCTCGTTCCGATAATGCCGGAACGCGACCTCAGTTGGACAAGGATTCCGAATGAAACCGAAACAGAAAGCCATATTGGCTTTAGAGGACGGGGTCGTATTTGAAGGGTGGTCGTTCGGGTTTCTGGGAGAAAAGACGGGAGAAGTTGTCTTCAATACGAGCATGACCGGCTACCAGGAAATTCTCACCGATCCCTCTTATAAAGGCCAAATCGTCATCATGACCTATCCGCTCATCGGAAACTATGGAATCAATCAAGAGGACATTGAATCCCAGGGCCCAAAGGTAGAGGGGTTCATCGTCAAAGAGAACAGTCCTATCTTCAGCAGCTGGCGTGGCAATAACACCCTCTCCGATTATTTGACCCGTCACCGCATTATGGGAGCGGAGGGCCTGGATACCCGCGCCATCACCAAGCATATCCGGCAGGCGGGTGCCATGAAAGCTGTCCTTTCCACGGACGACCTCGATCGGGATCGCCTGATTGAGAAAGCCAGGAATTCTCCGGGTCTGATCGGCCGGGACCTGGTCAAGGAGGTGACCTGTGGGAAATCCTTCCCATGGACGAGTGGTAATGATTCTCAATTTTTGAATCACCATCCTACATCCCCCACCTCCCACGTTCGACCAAAGGTGGTCGCTCTCGACTATGGTATCAAATATAACATTCTTCGTTCCCTTTACGATTGGAACTGTGACGTTACCGTTCTTCCCGCCCCTTCCAGCGCAGAATCCATCCTCGCCCTTCAGCCGGACGGGATTCTTTTATCTAACGGTCCGGGCGACCCGGAGGGAGTTCCCTATGCCATTGAGACTATTCGCCAATTGATTGGGAAAAAACCGATCTTCGGCATCTGCCTGGGACACCAGCTCTTGGGATTAGCCCTTGGAGGAAGAACGTTTAAATTGAAATTCGGCCATCGTGGGGCCAATCAACCTGTCAAAGATTTGAAAACAGGGAAGGTCATGATCACTTCCCAAAATCATGGGTTCTGCGTTGACCCTCAATCGCTGGATCCGGCGGAGGTTGAATTAACCCAGATCAATCTCAACGACCAGACCCTCGAAGGGATGAGGCACAAACGGTTTCCGATCTTTTCCGTACAATACCACCCCGAAGCTTCGCCGGGGCCTCACGATACGCAAGGCCTCTTTGGAGAATTTGTGAAGATGATGGAGCTCCATTCCAATGCCTAAGCGGACGGACATCAAAAGAATCCTGATCATCGGTTCCGGTCCCATTGTGATCAGCCAGGCCTGCGAATTCGACTACTCCGGCACTCAGGCCTGTAAGGCTTTAAGAGAAGAAGGTTTCGAAGTGGTGTTGGTCAACTCCAATCCTGCCACCATCATGACCGATCCCGAGATGTCCGACCGGACTTACATCGAGCCCATCACTCCGGAAATTTTAGAAAAGATCATCGACCGGGAAAAACCGGATGCCCTTCTCCCCACCTTAGGCGGTCAGACAGGTCTTAATGTATCCGTCGCCCTCTACGAATCCGGGGTGCTTCAGAAATACGGCGTTCAAATGATCGGAGCCAAATATGAAGCGATCAAGAAAGGAGAAGATCGAAATCTCTTCAAGGAATCGATGAGGAAGATCGGCCTCGACCTTCCAAAGAGCGGGCTCGCCTATTCGCTGACCGAAGCCTTGGAGGTGGCGAAGGGGATCGGTTTTCCTCTCATTATCCGGCCCAGTTTCACCCTGGGAGGGACGGGCGGCGGAGTGGCGTACAATATCGAAGAATTCGAAGAGATGGCAGCTCGCGGACTCGAGTGGAGTATGATCGGAGAGATTCTGATTGAAGAGTCCGTTCTCGGATGGAAGGAGTTCGAGCTGGAGGTGATGAGGGACCTCCATGACAACGTCGTCATCATCTGCTCGATTGAGAATTTCGATCCTATGGGCATCCATACTGGAGACAGCATCACCGTCGCCCCTGCTCAAACACTGACGGACAAAGAATACCAAAGGATGAGGGACGGGGCCATTCGAGCCATTCGAGAAATAGGAGTCGAGACGGGAGGATCGAACATCCAATTCGCTATTCGCCCAGAGGACGGACGAATGATCATCATTGAAATGAACCCCAGGGTTTCTCGCTCCTCAGCCCTCGCCTCCAAAGCAACCGGATTCCCCATCGCCAAGATGGCGGCAAAGCTGGCGGTGGGATACACGCTCGACGAGATTCCCAATGACATCACGAAAAAGACGCCTGCCTGTTTTGAGCCCACGATTGACTATTGTGTGGTGAAGATCCCAAGATTCACCTTTGAAAAATTTCCCGGAGCAGATCCAACGCTGACTGTCTCGATGAAGTCGGTCGGTGAAACCATGGCCATCGGCCGGACTTTCAAGGAAGCCCTCCAAAAAGGTCTCCGCTCTTTGGAGATTGGAAGACATGGTCTTGGAGCGGATGGGAGGGACAAATTCCCCTTCCCTGCGGAGAGCTCCGGTGAAGGCGCACGGGCTAATCTCCTTCAAGAAGTAAAGAAAAAGCTCTCCACTCCCAACGCGGAGAGGATCTTTTATATTCGACATGCTTTGCTCCTGGGGATGAAGGTCGAGGAGATCCACGATCTGACAAAGATCGATCCCTGGTTCCTTACCAACATTCAAGAGATCACCGACCTTGAGAAGGAGATCCAGTCTTTTGGAACGAAGGTAGGGGACCTGGAGCTCTGGAAAAAGACGCTGACTCCTGACCAAGTTCAACTTCCCGACCCTCTTTTGAGGAAGGCAAAGGAGTTCGGCTTCTCCGACTATCAGCTGGGCCACCTCCTCGGATTTGATGAAGCCACTCTCCGGGACAGGAGAAAGGAGAAGGGGGTTCTTCCCACTTACAAATTAGTGGATACCTGCGGGGCCGAGTTTGAAGCCTATACCCCCTATTACTATTCGACGTATGAAGCAGAAGATGAATCCAAGGTCTCTTCGAGAAAGAAGATTATGATTTTAGGGGGAGGCCCCAATCGAATCGGTCAGGGGATCGAATTCGACTACTGCTGTGTCCACGCCTCCTTCGCCTTAAAAGAATTGGGGTATGAGACGATCATGGTGAACTCCAACCCGGAAACCGTCTCCACGGACTACGACACCTCTGACAAACTCTATTTCGAGCCCCTCACCTTTGAAGATGTCCTTCACATCGTCGATGCCGAAAAACCGGATGGGGTGATCGTCCAGTTCGGAGGCCAAACCCCTCTCAATCTGGCGGTGCCTTTGGAAAGGGTGGGGGTGAAAATCGTTGGAACGAGTCCTGACAACATTGACCTGGCGGAAGATCGAAAACGCTTCAAGGCACTTCTCAAGAAATTGCGTCTCATCCAGCCCTGGAACGGCACGGCAAATTCCGTGGAGGAGGCAAGAAGGGTTGCCGAAGAGATCGGCTATCCGGTCGTCGTGAGGCCCTCTTATGTGTTGGGAGGAAGGGCCATGGAGATCGTTTACGATGAGGAAGCGTTGGAAGGCTTTGCCCGTCGTGCTGTGGAGGCCTCTCCCGAACATCCGATTCTCATCGACAAATTTTTGGAGGACGCCATCGAGATCGATGTCGATGCGGTCGCTGACGGAGAAACCTGCGTCATCGCGGGGATCATGGAACACATCGAACAGGCCGGGATCCATTCCGGGGATAGCGCTTGTGTCACACCTCCCTATTCTCTCAGCGATGATTTGATCGAAGGTCTGAAACGAAACACCTATGCCCTGGCCAAGGAGCTCCAGGTCATCGGTTTGATGAATATTCAGTATGCAATCAAGAACGATACCATCTATGTCCTGGAGGTCAATCCAAGAGCCTCCAGAACGGTTCCTTTCATCAGCAAGGCGACCGGAGTTCCCTGGGCGAAGGTGGCTGCCAAGGTGATGGTGGGGAAAAAGCTCGAGGAGCTGGGGATTCGGGGAGAAGTCGAGATCCCCCATATCGCCGTGAAGGAATCCGTCTTCCCCTTCAACCGTTTCTACGGAGTCGATACCGTGCTGGGGCCGGAGATGAAATCCACCGGTGAAGTGATGGGAATTGACACCGATTTTGGAATGGCCTTCGCCAAATCTCAAATCGGTGCGGGGGTGAACATTCCTCTAACCGGGAAGGTCTTCATCAGCGTCATGAATAAAGATAAGCGCTCCATCGTCTTTCTCGCGAAGAAACTGGTCGACCTCGGATTTGAGATCGTAGCCACCAAGGGAACGGCTAAAGTCTTGACCAACAACGCCATTCCTGTCCAAACCGTTCTTAAGGTGGGAGAAGGAAGACCGGATATTGTCGATCAGATGAAAAATGGAGAGATCCATCTGGTTATCAATACTCCCAGCGGGAAGAAGCCCAAGACCGATGAAGTGGCCATACGGAGTCAGTCCGTGGCACACAACATCCCTTGTGTCACAACGCTCTCCGGTGCGGAGGCGGTCGTCAATGCGATTGAATCCTTGAGGAGAGGCATGTCGGTGAAATCGGTCCAGGAATACCATCAGAATATTTCGTCTTCTTCTGCGTCCACTGGTACTATTCGTTTGCAAGGTGGAGCACCACGGATATAAAATGCCACCTGTTCCCTATCCTTCCTGAAGCTGTAAAGAATCGGGAGGCGGGTGTGGAGGAGTTTGGTTGTAAATTGAGGACCATTTCATGGGAGTTTTGACAAGAGAGGAAATTTTAAAAGAAATCCGCCAGGGAACCGTCGAAATCGAACCCTTCGAGGAGAGCCAGGTCGGCCCGGGCTCCATTGATCTCCATTTGGGAAACGAGTTCAGGGTTTTTAAAAAACTGAGAAATGCCTGTGTTGTCGAAGATAACATTTCGATTGAAGACCTGACGGAACGTCTCGAGACAGACGAATCCTTCACCCTGATGCCCGGTGAAACAGTACTGGGGATTACCCATGAAAGGATTAGGTTGCCTGCCAATATCTGCGGCTGGCTTGAAGGAAGGAGCCGTTTTGCCCGAATGGGCCTGGTCATTCATATGACCGCAGGATTCGTTCAACCCGGGATTGACAATCGCCAGGTGCTCGAGATCGGAAACCTGGCGCCCTTCCCTCTCGTCCTCAAACCCGGAGTCCGGATCTGTCAGATCATCCTCGAGCGCACGGAGGGAAAAGCCTCATACCAGGGTAAATTCAAGAACCAAAACCGGCTCTGAACGATAAGCACCAAATCCCAAGCACCAAAATACAAATAATTTCCAATCACCAAAATCCAAAACATCAAAAACTTTTTTGGATAATTTGAAATTGGAACTTGGAGCTTGTTTGGGATTTGGAATTTGGGAATTGGGATTTGAAATCAAAAAGGTCTTTTCGCCTGTGTTGCGTCGGGTCTCACGATGAATAGGTATTCCATCGGATCCATTGTCGGTATTTTATTGCTATGGGAGCTTCTCGTACGATGGTTGGAGATTCCAAAATTTCTCCTTCCCACACCCACGACGATCATCTCTTATACCATCGCAAAAATACAACTCCTCGCCTCCCACACAGTTATGACATTGCTTGAGGCAGGAATCGGTTTCGCCGTCGGCTCCTTGTCCGCCATTGTAACAGCCATTCTCTTTCTCTGGTACCGGCCTTTGAAAGAGATGTTCTACCCCTATGCCGTGATCCTCAACAGCACTCCGATCGTTGCCATCGCTGCACCCATTGTGATCATCTTCGGAAGTGGTATGGGGTCTAAGGTCGTGACCGCCGTCATCTGCGTTTTCTTTCCGGTCCTGGGACCAACCTTTAAGGCCCTGGCCTCGGTGGGCGCCACAGAGATGAAATGGATGGACTCTTATCATTCTTCCAGGTGGCAGAAATTTTGGTATCTCCAATTTCCTTTTGCTCTTCCACAGATATTCGCGAGCTTCAAGGTCGCGTGGACATTGGCCGTGATCGGTGCCGTCGTGGGAGAGGTCTTCGGGGCCTATCGGGGATTGGGGTTTCTCATCGTCGATGCGATCTACATCATGGATACGCCGAGGGTTTTTGCCAGCATTATCGCTTGCTCACTGCTTGCACTCTGTTTTGTCGGGATGATCACCCTCGTCGAGAAAAGGACGATCGCGTGGCATATCTCTGAAGAGAGGAGGTGATTCAATTTCGGATTTCGAAATGTAGAATGCGGAATCAAAGATTTGTTTCTTAGGTTTTAACTCCGCAATCCGAATTCCGCAATCCACAATTTTAGGAAAGGAGGAGGGAATAACCATGAAAAGATTCTTATCATGCCTTACATTGTTGACGATCATGATTCTGCCTTGTTACGCTATCGGTCAGGAGGCCGTTGTCCATGAGGCCTGGTTTGTTCATATGGAATCAGCAGGTGGCTGGGTGGCCATGGATAAGGGCTTTTACGGAAAGATGAAAGTGAGGGAGGTTCAGGGAGGACCCGGGATTTCTCCGATCCAAAAGGTGGTCGCTTCGGTGAGGGCGGGAAACATCGCCTTCGGGAATGATTATCCGGAAAATATTATCCGGGCAAGAGAGAAGGAAGGAATCGATCTGGTTGCCGTGAGCGTCGATTTTCAAACCAGCGCTATGCGAATCATCAGTTGGAAGCCGATTAATTCCGCAAAAGACATTAAGGGAGACTTCGGCATCTGGATCGGTTACGATGCCAAAGCGAAATGTGCTGCCGGCAAGGGATGGGAAAAACAGTTCACCATTCAAAACCAGGGTGGGGATATCAAGCCCTGGCTGGCTGGAACCTGGCCTATTGCCTCCGCAATGACTTACAACGAATTGATCACGGCCCAGCGCGAGGCGAAAAAAATGGGAAAAACATTTTACACGGTCGACTATAAGGATTTAGGGATTGACTGGGTGGATAATGTTCTTTTCACGACAGAAGAAATTCTCAAGAAGTATCCGGACGTCGTTCAGGCGGTGGTGACAGGGAGATATAAAGGGTTCCAATGGGCTCTCGAAAATCCTAAAGAAACCTTTAACATTCTGAAAAAAACCAACGAGGGCCTCGACTTTGCGCACGAGATGGATGCGGTCGCTCCGATGAAGGCATTGATGATCACCCCTGACACAAGGAAGAACGGTTTGGGTTACATTCTTCCGAAAAAATGGGAAAATGTGGCCAGGGATATGTTCAAGGTTGGGCTATCGGAAAAAATGCCGGATGTGAAAAAAGCCTACACGGAGAAATTTCCAAGCGGCGTATTCCCCAAATAAACCAAATTGTCAAATGCCAGAGTTCAAACCTCAAACTGTTTTGGATTTTGACTTTGACATTCCTTTGACATTTGCCTGCCTGCGCGAAGTCCCGCCTTGCGGGACGAAGGCAGGGATTTTGGCATTGGGGTTTGTTGCCTGCGATCCGAACATTCTGATTCTTAGACTGGAGGAGTATTAATGACAGACCGTACCTTTCTCGAAAACATAGGAACCCCGCACAGCATCAATGCGATTGGAAGTGCCAGGGCATGGGAGGTGCGTCATCTCCGAAATGACCGAACCATACCGCCTTTGATTTATGTCGTCGAAAGCGACCCTGCTCAACAATTTCTGCTTGGAAGAGAGATCAGCGGCCGGCCAAAATTCAATCTGATCCGTTACATGGCGAAATCCTTCGTTGAGTTATTCTTCGAAAAACTTAGCGGCAAAGAATTATGTCAATACATTATTCTCAGGGGCGCCTATCCTTTCGACCTCCAGTATGCGTTCGGCCACGCCCCGCCCTATGACCGCATGCTTCTTACAACCGTTTTCATCAAACTTCAGAGAGTCCTCAACCAGGAAGGCACGGATTGGGAGATTCGTGCGGAGAACTTTGTCGGAGAATATCAGGGGGATACCTGGCTGATCCCCGATACAGCGATTGCCTCGGGCTCAACGATCGCTTACTTTTTGAGAAACGGTTTTGTCCACCATCGGCCAAAGCAGGTCTATGTGATTACGGCGTGCGGCAGCCTGGAGGGTATCCAGCGAATTTACCAGGAATGCCTGAAGAGGAAGGTGGAATTCATACCTGTCTTCTTTCAATGCATCTTTGAGGTTTCAAAAGTCGGAAACCTTCCACGACTTCCACTCACCGACCTCTCCGTGATCAGCGCCGGCTCCATTACCACGAAGGAGCTTTATGAAAAAGCGCTTCGCCGGTACCAGGGAAAGCGGCTGTGCTGTGTCGGCGATATCGGGGAGAGCCTCGAGGACCCGGTAAACTATTCCATCCATACCCTCTGGGAAATGCAGGTTCTGGGCATGGATCCGAAAAAGGAGGATTGGAGTGCCTGGACAGTCGATATTCGGACAGAGGAAATGAAGAAGAGGGTTCATGATTTCAATCCTTCTCTATTCGAATACTTTGAATCACTCTGGTCCTCTTCCGCAGAATGAATCGCCTCTGAAACCTATCCCTTCCCCTTTGATGGGGGAGGGTGAGCCTGCCTGCCGGCAGGCAGGGATGGGGGTGACCTCTTCCGACAAGGGAGGGGTAAATTGATGTTTGGAGTTGCAAGGTAGAACACGCATGGATCCTCAATCAACCCTTCCGGTTGCCATCCGCTTGACCAATGTGAAGAAACATTTCAAAGACCGTGATGTGGAAGCTCTGGATGGCATCGACCTGGAGGTCGCTCAGGGTGAGTTCCTTTCCCTCATTGGCCCGTCGGGATCGGGAAAGAGCACGCTTCTTGAACTCATGGGAGATATTGGCGATGAGGGCGGCCCCTCTGATGGGGAAATCCTCATCGAAGAAAAGACCCCTCAAGAACTGAGGCAAGCAAGAGGATATGGGATTGTCTTTCAAGACTCTACCCTTTTTCCATGGTATCGAGTCTTTGAAAATTGCCTTTTGCCGTTTCGGATCGCGAAAACAAAGCTCCGAAAAGAAGGGCAGGTGAAGCGGATTGAATCGTTATTGGAAATGGTAGGTCTGGACAGAAAATTCTGGTCTTATTACCCCAAAGAACTCTCCGGCGGCATGAACCAGCGCGTGCTGATCGCCCAGGCGCTGGCCGGCAATCCCCGGCTGCTGGTGGCGGACGAGCCGACCACCGCGCTGGATGTCACCATCCAGGCGCAAATCATCGAATTGCTTGGCCGGCTTCGGCAGCAACTGGGCATGGCCATTCTGCTCATCACCCACAACCTCGGCATCGTCGGGGATGTCGCCGACCAGGTGGCCGTGATGTATGCCGGCCAGATTGTCGAAACCGCCCCGGCGCGCGAGTTGTTGCAGCGCCCCTTGCATCCCTACACCCGGGCGCTGATGAACTCGGTCCCAGGCCTGGACGCGGACGCCGACCGGCTCACGGCAATCCCCGGCGCCGTCCCGAGATTGGGCGCGTTTCCACCCGGTTGCCGTTTTGCTCCGCGCTGCCCGATTGCCAAAGCGGAGTGTTCCGAAAAAATTCCCGAACTGCTCGAAGTTGAACCCGGACGTTTCGTGCGCTGTCCGTTTTGGAAAAATGAATAAGTTTTAACGCAGAGTTTGACTTTGCGTCTCTGCCTTAAATCCAGTTTTGCCGCATTG
>DBZJ01000176.1 GCA_002311635.1 Syntrophaceae bacterium UBA1163 | reverse complement strand
GGAGCAGGCACGAGCCTTGATAGATCCTCTCGAACCCACTCTCCGAAAGCGAAACAGTCTCAACGGGAAAGCGCCAGAGATTACAGTTTCTGTCCGTTTTCAGGACAACCTTCATCCCTACCCATTCGTCAACCAGTTGAATCTCCGAAACATCCTCCAATTCACCGATGCTCGCCAGCTTTCGATCTTCAAGCTGGTGTCCTCGGATATCGTAATAACGATCCGGTGCATCTCCGGCCAGGAGATTAATATTCAGTTCGATACCGAAGTTCACTTTTCTCTTTTCCCCTTCATACCCGACTTGATAAGATGCTTTTGCCACCTTCCCCCGGACTGGAATGGAGAAGCTTTTTTCTATCTTGATCGGATCTCTTTTTCCATTCGTCAGAAGATTCCCCAAACGGGAAAAAAAGACTTCCTGATCCCTTCCCTTTCTTCTTACCTCAATCCTGTAGGGCTCCTTAATAAAATCCCCTTCTTCCTGATATTGGCACCTTCGAAATGATTCAAAATCCATCGACTCGGCGATGAAATGGTCCAAGAATGAGCCTCTTCGATAGTCATCGAAATGAAGGTACTGATCCAAACCCTTCTCCCTCGAATCAAAAATCTCATGAATGGTTCTTGTCTTCGTTGCCGGTACCTCGTCCGTCGACGCCTGTTCCAGGGATTCGAGTAATTTCTGGTGATAACCCTCCTTCCTTCGGGCCAGGGTCCCGAGGATATTGAAGGCCTTCGACCGATCATCCATCTCTAGGAGGCTTCCACCCCGGCTGCTGAACAGAAGAACCGTCTCCGTATTCTTTAGAATGACCTCCTCATCTCCATCCCCGTTAAAATCCAATCTCTCCGTTTCAATCCATTCTTTCTCTCTGTGTATCTTTCGATCGTATAGGACTTCAGCCTTGATCAAGTTTTCATAGATCGCATGGCGAAGGTGGGGAAGATATAGCCCTCCAAAAACGCCATGCCAGTAAGCATCGTTACACTCGGCTCGATGAAGATAGCGAAGAGGATCCTGATTTGGAGGACCAGGCTTCTTTTCTGCGTTTCCTATCTTCTCGCGCAAATGGAGAACCCTTTTATGCATATCGTTCGATTCGGGATACTTGGCGAAGAAGTTCCTCCAGAATCCGCCTTTGATAAACCTTCTGATCTTCTCGCCTTCGGGCAACTCCTTCAGTCTCTCCACAACCTTTCCGTACTCCCCCATCGCCTCTGTGGGAAGGCTCCATTCATCCATCTCCATATAAGAGGAGCAGGCGAGATAGATCCTCCCGAGCGGTTTCTCACGAGCGGCGTAGGCACCAAGGGGCATGGGCTCGATCCAATCCAAATTTTTTCCGATCAATTCAAAGAAATGCTCCAACCAACCCTCTTCGTAGACTGAATGGTAGGTAAAAGGCCACATTCCAAATTTCTCGCCATCATCCGCAAAAATACCCGCACCGGAGGATTCTCGAAGCCCGGAGAGATATTCCAGGGTTTCTTCCGGAGGATGAAAGGGAATGATATACCGCAAGGTCTCGCTTCCCGGAAATACCTTCAAAACCTTCCCTTCCTCCTCTGTGAGATAGTAGCCGTATAAATCGTCTTCTCTCAATCCGGATTTCTTGAAGTGGTAGTCGTCGATGGTGATATATTCTACTCCGGCTTCTACTAAATACTTTGGGAGATGGGGCTCCCACACCCTTTCTGCCAGCCACATCCCCAGAGGAGTCGTCCCCAATTCCTCCTCAATGGTTTGGGTTAACCTTTTGATCTGTCCAACCTTATCTTCGTCGGGGATGACCGCCAGAATCGGTTCATAATATCCACCGGTCATCATCTCTAACTGTCCTTTTTTGACCAACTCCTTTAGAGTTTCTAAGAATTCCGGGTGATGATCCTTAAAAAAATCCAAGAGGACTCCGGTGTAGTGAACGGAGATCTTCATGAATGGATATTTCTTGAGGACCTCGACGAAGGGAAGATAGGCTTTTTCATAAGCATTTTCTAAGACGTGGAGGAAATTCCCAACAGGTTGATGATTATGGACACAAAAAAGAAAGGGAACTCTCTTCATAAAAAGCTAATTTATATGATTTTCTAAACCAAATCAACTCCGAATAGCCGCGTTAAAGCCAAAAGCCCATGCAAAAAGAAAAGGAAGGGTTAACCTTTTTAGTTAGCCCCTCCTTAATTTGGCGGGAGCGACGGGGCTTGAACCCGCAACCTCCGGCGTGACAGGCCGGCGCTCTAACCAATTGAACTACGCCCCCAATTCAAACCATTTCAGATCTCAAATTGTAGACTTCAGATTCGAATTCCCCAATCCGCATTCCGCAATCCCAATTGGAATGGTAGGCGGAACAGGGATTGAACCTGCGACCTCCGGCTTGTAAGGCCGGCGCTCTCCCAGCTGAGCTATCCGCCCTTCCTTACAAAGTTAATTGTATGAAGTCGCCCTTTCGATTTCAACGCCTTGCTACTTGCTCAGGGCTAACCCTGAGCAAGCCTTTTCCCCTAACCTAAAGAGTAATTGTCAACAGGCATTAAAGGGTCAGGTCAGGCGACCTCAACCTCTTTTTCATAAAGGAGGATCGGGCTTTCGTGATGGAGAACTACCTCTTCGCTGATGATGCATTCGCGAATGTTGGATTGGGAAGGAATCTCATACATCACATCCAACATGGTATTCTCCATGATTGCGCGAAGACCCCGGGCCCCGGATTTTCGTTTGATCGCCTCCTTGGAAATGGCCATCAACGCTCCCTCGGTGAATCGAAGTTTGACATTTTCAAATTCGAAGAGTTTTTGGTACTGCCTCACCAAGGCATTCTTCGGCTTCTTCAAAATATCCACCAGGGCATCGATGCTGAGCTCATTCAGGGTGGCAATGACGGGAAGTCTGCCGATGAACTCCGGGATCAATCCAAACTTCAAAAGGTCCTCGGGTTGAACCTCTCTCAGCAACTCTCCCATGTCCCGCTCTTGCTGGGACTTGATGTCCGCCCCAAATCCGAGGGTCTTTCCTCCGATCCGTTGTTCAACTAATTTTTCCAGCCCCACAAAGGCTCCGCCGCAGATGAAGAGAATGTTGGTCGTGTC
>DBZJ01000027.1 GCA_002311635.1 Syntrophaceae bacterium UBA1163 | reverse complement strand
CATTTATTAATGAGGCATTAGGAACAGGAACAGAGAAAAGTTACACACGACAAAATGAAATTGTGGAAATTATCCTTTAAGGATTATCACTTGAAATCTGGCACACCGGCATGGAATCTCGCTTTGACGACTTCAGGGAGGAGCATTGGGGCGGGAGTTTGGTCGGAAAGCAAACCACGCTTACTTAACGAATTTAACTATGTCCCCTGGGACCTGGGACGTCCCCCATCTCTGAAAGGATTGCGGCCGGATTTCCCAACTAAAACCGACTGCGCAGTTGAGGAATATTGATTGAAAGTATTATTGGCTTTGTTTACTTTTTGACTTTCTCTTTCTTCAGAGAGTCCAAAGGGACCCGCACGCCTTTTTCAAAGAGAAAAGTGTATTTACCCCTTTGTGCTTTTTCGACCTCAACAAGTTTGTCAAATATTTCCGGGTGAATACCGAGTAAGGCTTCAAAATCATTTCTGCACTTATATGCACCACACCAACATTCCGCTGAAGAGTTCAGATCTGCGGCCGGGCTCTTTGGAAGATTATTCAGCTCTATATACTTTTTTACTTTTTCGTCCGACCAATTAAAAATAGGGCTCACACTGATACACCGAAATGATGGATGGTACCAAATGGGATTATAAGTTGCACGGATGTTCGATTCGGCTGATCTTATGCCATCAAATACAATCTTTTGGCCTTCTAGATTAGAGAAAAACCGTCGAATCGGTGCGATTTTCAATGTTTCGCAACACCAGCGAGATTTTACTCCAGGAATACCCCATCTTTTTGCAAGGTCAAAATAATCGTAAGGTGGGCGGACGGTCACCAGAGGTACACTCAATTGGGAACAAACATTCTGAACATATTTTTCAACCTCCGGGAAGCTCGCTGTTGTATCCGCGTGGATTGCTGTGATTTCTTTCCCGATTGCTTTCGCTAGTCGGCTGACGTAATAGAGCAGACAGAGACTATCCTTACCACCGCTAAATAGTACAAAGGGTTTTCCCATCCTTAAGGTCTTTAAAATATCATCCCTGCCTATTCCAATGTTGGATCTCGCATAGATGGCTTGTTTAGCTTCTAAGTGACATGCTTTAAAATAGCCGTTACCATTGCTGTGGCAAACATAAAGTGGTTTTATCGGTGAACCCTTTATCCATTTGGAGATTAACGTTCCAGTTTTATTGCATTTTGGACATCTAATTTGCAAACCACGAAAGTTCTTTTTCACCATTATTTTTGCTGCGGATTCCCAACCGACATCATATCCTCTCCGAAGCACTTTTCCTGTTGTAGGTTTCATATTAACGATGCCTCCCAATATACTCACTTACAACGGACCTTAACTTGTGCAGGAAATCTTCCCATTGGGGTGGATCTACGGTACACTCGCAAGTAGTTTGCTTACATGTATATAAATACCAGAAACCTGCGTAGCCAACCGATTCTGCAGATCTTTTAAGCCTATCTACAACATTTGGTTCGCAACATTCAGCAAAAAGGAACACCTTGTCAACGTAGGGCTCCAGTTTCGAAGGATATCTCCGATCTACCGCTCTGATAAAGGATTTACAACTAATAACTGCTATTGCTTGTCGACAATTTATAAACTTGAAATCCATAATTTTATGTTCATGTCCATTCCACTCACGCTCATGTCCGGGCAAATGAATAATGATATCGCACTCTGGCGAACACGAGTTTCCATCTTCTGTCAATAAATGGCCCCAGTCGACTTGGAGGTCAAATGGAGAAAGATGCTCACGGATAGCGTAAATCAATTTTGCTGATAACCGTAACCCTCTAACAAAGCCCAAAATAATTCCACCGGGCCTTTCTCTTTCCATTTCCTGGATCTGTGGATTCACCCTCCATTGTGAAAGCTCTTCTTTGAGAGAATGAAATTCCTGCAAATTCAGGTGAGTAGCCAAACGCCGGGGTTGCATTCTCGTTGAGATTCGGGGTATTGTTATTTAACCTCTCCGGAAATAACCTTTTCCACTAACGCACGCTTTGTTAAACCCTTCCTTTTAGCAATAAGTTCAAGCCGATTCTTGCCGTCTTTATTTAATATTAGAGTCCCCAGTCCTTTTTCTACATTTACAGAACTTATCCCGTCTTGTCCGAGCAATTTAGAAAAACGGTCTTTTATGTTCTTCAGTTCTTCTTCTTTTGCAGAACTTAAGAATTGGACACCGTACTCCTTTATGTTGCGAGAGCCTGTGACACGCGATATTATTCTGCTTATTGAGAGTTTTGGCTGATTTTTTCTAAGCGAGATAACGGCCCTGACATCATCGCTGTTCAGTTTCCCACGTGCAACTGCCTCGGCAACCAGAAATTGATCTGCCGTTGGAAGTCGGCTAATCCGGTCTGCCATATCGACGCTTCGAATCGCCCCCATTGCTACAAAACGCTGTGCTTCCGGAGCAATTTTTGTGACCCTTGAGAACTGGCGAAGCATCTCTGTCGACAGCCCAATAGCTTCAGACACATTCTTCAGATTTCCTAATCCTGTACGAGCAACCTCTATTTTTTCTGCAATCTGAAGAAGGTTTAATTTGCGATGGATGCGTTTTGTGCTGGCTATTAGGCCAGCAAGAGCATCCTCAACTTCACTTTGGCTGTAACCCCTCTTTCGCGCCCTGCCATCTTTCTTATGCACTTATAAAACCTTTCCTTGAGAGCCAATCCTCTACTGCTTGCGCGGCGACCTCGTCGGGACTCATGGCAAGTTTTTGGGCCGCCTTTTCAAGTCCTGCTCTGGCTTGATTTGATAGCTTCACCAGAATTGTCCGTTCTACTGTTGGCCGTTTCGCCTCCTCAATAATCTTATCATCATGAGCGTGAGGATGTTCCTCTCCATATTCAACCATTCTTTTCTTTTGGTAGCCTGTAAGTTTTTGCCTCTCCATCTTTTCCAAAAGACGGTCTGCCTTTCCGATATCGCCAGAAGCGGCCCTTAAAACACGCTGCACATCAACAGGAGTAACCTTTTTTGAACGCAATTTCTCCTTCATTTTGGTTGAAGCGCGTTCTTGGATATCTACGTATTGCCTTATCCTCTGCAGCGACAACCCAGTTTCAGCCCTCACTTTAAGCTCATCTCTGCCCAGTTGTTTATATAAATACGTAATAGCCTCAGCAGCATCAGCGTGATTAAGGTCTGTGCGGGTCATATTCTCTACTAAAGAGCGGATGGAAGCTTGTACTCGGTCTAATTTCCCAGCAAAGACAGCTCGTATTTTCTTTCTACGAAGGATATCTTTGTGTGCAAGAAATCTTCTCTGGCCAATAATAAGCCGATACGGTGGATTTCCATATTCGCCCACCAACACAACAGGTTGAAGCAAACCGTGCTTTGCGATACTGGCCGCCAACTCTTCAAGATCTTTATCCTGCTCACTGCGGCGAACATTCCAATCAGAGACACTGATTTCATCTATCGGGATCTCGTACATTTCATTGGTCATAGCGGCCTCCACTATCTAAGAAAAAAAGATAACAAAGTCTCCCAACTTTATTTTCATTACTAAGACAAGACCCAAGAAATACTCGCCAGATTTGATTCGAACGGCACTTTCATTCGAAACTGTCAATTGAAGATTTCGAGAAAAAATCTACACAGTTAAACAGAATTTGTCAAGCGATACTTATAGGAAGTACTCTTGTGCGGGGATTCCAATGCTCTCCAAGGTTGATCTTAATGCCGACTTCTTCGTGTCAATAATTCGAAATCAGGAGCTCGGTTGTCTGCTCCGGAGAGCGTAAAATTGTTTGCTTTCACCGCGGAGTCGCAGAGGACGCAGAGAAAAGCTGATTTGTTTTTCGGGAGATACCGACAAACAAAAACCTGTCAGCTCTGCTGGAGAGATTTTTTGCCGAAGGCCAGAGGGTTATAGAGAATCGGCATCTCCCGATTCTCTACAAAGAATATCTTGCTCAGTGAACTCTGCGTCTCTAATGAGTCCTCTTCTTGCAGGACGAATGGGCGGTGAGAATCCAATTCCAAATTGTAAACTATTTCATGCTCCTGGTAATAATTCTGCCCGAAATTGCCTCCTCCCCGATTATCCTCTCCCTCTTTGTGGAGCAACTTTTCATTAAGGATTTCACTTATCGGTATACTTGCCGGCTTTGAGCATTTTTAAAATCTCCACCGGCAAATAGGCTCGGACAGGTGAGGTCTTGTAATGCCGTATATTCCTTGTGACAACCACTTTCGCTCCCACGTGATAAGCGGCCGCTGAAACCACTCCATCTTCAAAATCATCGTATGTGCCTTCAAGCGCCCCCTCTAAAACGGCCCTGTTGACCGGAGCCACCTCAAGCAGGGCAAGCAATTTGTGAATAGATTTTTCGGCCTTCCCGGAACCAGCCGCTTTTGCCGTCAGATAGTGAATCGTGGTCACAGTGGTCGCGGACACATAGCCGGTAATGCTCCCCTTTTCCACCATTGAAAATATTTCGGCGACCGCTTCTGCAAAAGGCTCTCTATCCAGAAGAAGGTCAAGGATGACATCCGTATCAAAGAGCACGATCATAGATATTTATCCTCAAGATGGCGCCGATAGCTATCCGTATTCAAATGAGCTCCTCGAAAAGCTCCTCGAAGAGATTTCACTTTTGGCGTGATGTCAAAGGCATGCTTTTCTTCTCCTGTCCCCAACAGAACAAAAAAATCTGCAACGAGACTTGACACAGATTTGCCAGACTTTTTGGCGTATGTTTTGGCGCGACGGATAACTCTCTCATCCATGCGCAACGTCAGTTTTGTTGCCATCGCAGTCCTCCAATCGAATGACGTATATTTTCTAACTGCAATATACGTCATTTTAATAACCCTGTCAAGCACGGAGTTAGTCGGTTTTGTCCTTGGTCGAGTCGGGTGGGCACCAAAAACGAAACCCCACCCCCACCCTTCCTTCCCCCTGAAGGGGAGGGAAATCGTTATGTCCATCCCGCTTCAAGCCGTTCGGCAGGGTCACGGCCCTGAGCGTAGCCCAGGAGGAGGTCAGAAGGGGGATGGCCTCATTAATAACATAGCTACAATATTGCGAAGGCTGAGAATGATGGGTTAGAAGAAAGGCATGAACAGGAACAGATGTAAGACAACTTTGATATTCTTTATTCTATTCTTTATCTTATCGTCTTGGCGGATTGCCCAAGTACGGTCCCAAGAAATACCCACAAAGGAACAGATTGTTGCGAAATTCTCCGGCCGCATCCCTCACGAATGGGGAGAGGTCGTCAAGGGAGTAAAAACCAGATTGAACACGGATCAGAAAGTTTTGGCATTGACCTTTGATGCCTGCGGTGGCCCGAAGGGAAGTAGATACGATGCCAAGCTAATCGATTTTTTGACAGGCGAGGCGATTCCCGCGACGTTGTTCATCAGCGGAAAGTGGATGGATGCCAATCCTGAAATTTTCCAAACATTATCGAGTAATCCTCTATTCGAAATTGAAAATCACGGTTTGACACATAGGCCATGTTCAGCGACTGGCCGTTCTGTTTACGGGATAAAAGGGACAAAAAGTGTGGGAGAAATTTATAATGAGATAGAAGGGAATGCCCTAAAAATTATGAACCTGACGGGCCGAAGGCCAAAATATTATCGGCCCGGAGCAGCCTACAGTGATGAAATCTGTGTGGAGATAGCCAATGCCCTCGGGTACGAGGTGGTCAATTTTAGCGTTCGGGGGGACGCAGGCGCCACTTACCCAAAAAGACAGGTGGAAGAAGCCCTGCTCCACTCCGCTTCTGGCTCCATCGTTCTCATGCATATGAATCACCCTGAAGGAGGAACAGCAAAAGGAGTGATCGCAGCTATCCCCGAACTAAGGAATCGTGGTTTTAGATTTGTTAAGTTGTCAGAATTCGAATTGAGATAATCCTGCCTCTGCTCTCTTATTCAAATGATGGTCTTCCTCCTTTTGCCCCCTCCGAGCAGTCCCAATTTCGATTTAAGCAACTAGTGTAATGCGTCCAGCACTTCTTTACATATAATGTGGCATCAAAACGGTCATTCCTGCCCCGTATCAAGTACGGGGTAGACTCCAGCAGGAATCCAGAGGGGCTAAAAGACTGGATTCCCCCGTATCACGTACGGGGCAGGCTCAGTCAAGCCCGGAATGACAATCAAAGTAAAGAGATTTATGACGCACTACACTGGATTTTTTCGGTGGAATTCTGATGCGTCTTAATTGAGGCGCTTTAAAATGAACCACTCCCTGGG
>DBZJ01000231.1 GCA_002311635.1 Syntrophaceae bacterium UBA1163 | reverse complement strand
GGAATCAAGGATCTGTCTTTTGACATTTTATCATTCATTCACTCTCCTGACCTTTCAATTGTTCCGGAGCATTCCAATTGCGGATTGCGGATTGCGGATTCGAGAGCAGATTGGATGTCAGGTCAGCACAATTCACTGACTTCCTTCTCCTTTTAATTGTTCTGGACTTCTCTCTTCCAGCCATAATTTACAAATATTCTTCCAACCGATCCTGCGCCATTTTTTAAATACCGCCTTCAACTCGTTCAAGTCCTTCGCTTCCAGGAGATCTTTCTGGGCGGCTTTCAAATCTTCAAGAGATGCAATCGCTGGCATGATCTACCCCTCTAATTCCGTGTCACGTGTCCGTGTCCGTCTTGAATACATACCCCTGTCGAACCAAAAATATTATTACCCTCTTTTTTACCCTCTTTTAGAGGTAATACCCTTTCTTCTCCATGGAGCGCCTGGCCCCCGACCTAAACATTCCACCTGCCCTGACTTTTGCAAATCCCTCAAGACCTTTCGTACCATATCCCTGCTCACACCCGGACAAGAACGCTCAAGATCGGAAACCATAAAAGGCTTTGAAAACATCTGGACCGCCGCCCCCACGAGTTCCGTTTTTGAGCCTCTGAGTCCTTTTATCTGACCCACCCTTTCTTCAAACTCCCGATAAGCAGTCTTGAGAGTATAAAGAACAAAGTTTATGTAAGGCCAAGGGTCGTGTTTGCTTTCGTGCCAACTTTCAGAACTTCGTTCTAATGTTTCGTAGTACCGCTCCTTATTCTGTTCGATGAGGCGCTCAAGACTGATGTATCGACCTACTTCATATCCGAGATGGTAACACTGGAGCAGCAGCAATAAACGCGAAACTCTTCCATTTCCATCCCGAAATGGATGGATGCAAAGGAAATCAAGATTAAAGCCTGCCATGGCGATAAGCGGATGAACCCACTTCTCAAGAAGGCATTGCTCCCATTTTTCCATTAAACTTTTCATTAAAGCAGGAGTTTTGGCTGCTGGAACGGTCTTAAACCTCACTCTTTCTCGACCATCGGGATACCGCTCGATGATGTCGCCGTCTTTTTCTTTATATTTTCCTGCATCCCAGATGTCACCACGACATAACCGATGTAAATTCAGGATGGTTTCTTCTGTCACAAGTAAGCTTCTCCCTTGCTCGTGAATGAGTTTGAGTGCATCCCGGTAGCCTCTGACTTCTTCCTCATCCCGGTCATGCAGAATTGATTTGCCAAAAACGACGGTTCTAATACGGGTCTGATCGACAGTAACCCCCTCAATCCTGTTTGAGGAAACTGCGCTTTCAATCATGGCGTTCTCGCGTAGGACCCTCAACTTCTGCGGCGATTGTTTTGTGAAAAGATCCTGTTTCCCGCGTGCCTCACCCAAGTCTGCCAGATACCAAGAAGTGGTAGCAGGAATGCTCTCTGGTTTAGAAGCAAACTGACGAAAGGTCATCATTTCTCTCGGTCTCCATCATCCCGCGGCTGTTGCCAAATTCTCTCACACAGTTATTGAAAATTAAAATCTCCGTTCCCATCACCGGTCAATCCTTTTACATTAAAAACGTGACCGTGTCCCCCTCAACCCACTGGGGCCGAAAACCGCGTGATCCGTGTCCGTAAATCATTAGAAAATAAAAAACCCATTCCATTAATACCGTGGTTCGTGTCACGTGTCCGTGGTAAATCATTTGAGACTATACCAGAAAACAAAAAGCCCATTCCCCCTTGAGAACAGGCTTAAGTTCGACGCAAAATCACTCCCCATATTATTCCAACCCGATAGGCAAATTCCTATATCTGGCCGATGTCTCATCAATCGTGATGAAAAGGGGCAATAATCTCAGCGCTCTTCTTCCATGCTCTCGTGAATCCTTATTCGTTCCAGTTCTACAATCCAAAGCCTCCCCTCTGGTTCCTCCCTCTTAAGACCTTCTATCAGGGTTTCAAGCAATTTCCGAGTTGTGGCAAATAGGTCCTCGGGCCCTCTCAACACCACAATCCCGGGGGTATATTTTGGATCAAAATTCAAGACATTAGAGAAATGAATATCGAGGGTCAGGAGAATGTAACCTTCATTTATGCAGAGATGATAAAGCCTTTCATCTTCTATTCCATGAAGTCCTTGCTGCGGGGTAGTTACTGCTTCATATCCTGCTTCTTTCAAATTTATAGAAAGTCGAGCGTCTACGCATTCATCCAGCTTGAACTTCATTTAGCCCCCTCGAGGGGTACGTCCACATAACGTTCTCTCGACATTTCAGCAGCGAAAGCAAGTGCAGCATGGATATCCTCTTTGGTGAGGGAGGGGTAAGCCTTGAGAATCTCATCTTCGCTTGATCCTGCAGCAAAATTGTCAACAATAAGAGACACCCAGACTCGTGTCCCTTTAATACAGGGCCTACCATGGCTGATGCTTGGATTAATCATTATTCGATCTTTCCAATTTTTCATAGGTCAAATCCTCCTATTCAGATATCAAGCCTAGGCACCTGCGACTCCTTTTATTGGAATCGGTTTTGCCTTTTCTGAAGAGAGCCAAGCCGCGTACTTTAAGGCTTGAACGATGTCCTCTTCTTCAAGTTCTGGATAAGCCTCCAAAATTTCTCGCGTTGCCATCCCACTGGCAACGAGTTTGAGGATAACTGAGACCGTTATCCTCATTCCTCGAATAGTGGGTTGCCCGAGGCATACCTCTGGATCAATGGTTATCCGATCGAGTTCTTTCATAGGTTTAATCTCCCAATCTTTTTGTTATTATATACACCAAATTCCAAAAAATAGAAATAACAATGCAGAATAGGTAGCCAAACCTCATCCACCCTCACCTTTCACATACCAAATGCGGATTGCTGATTGCGGAATGCGGATTATCAAAACCATCTAACCTCAGCGTCCAATTGCAAAAACGTGAGCGTGTCGCGTGTCCGCTTCACTTCATCGTGTCCGTGTCCGTTTCCCGTGACCGTCGCTGCAAATAAGAGTAAAACGCAAGGTATCAGTCGTACAGAACCTCGCATAGCGCAGAGGGCATAGCGTAAACAAATTGGAATGCGGAATGTAGCTATCAAAAATCATCAGTCCTCTTTTACACGAAATCCGATGGGACGGCGTTTCGGTTCCGGCGGCGCCATTAGCTGACGGATAGCATCGAAAACTATTTTGAACTGGGCATCATACTTCTTCTCCAAGGCTTCAAGTTTACGAGCTAAATCTGCATGCGATGCAAGTATCCTTCGAAGACGAACAAAGGCACGCATGATTTCAATATTGACCTTAATGGCTGTCTTACTATTTAAAACACTAGACAGCATCAATATTCCATGCTCTGTGAAGGCATAAGGGCGATACTTAATATGTTGGCCTCTTTTTAAGGTCACAATTTGTGACCTTAAACCACCACCTCTGACTTCAGTCCACCAAATTCTCGCTTCTTCTATAGTCAATTGGAACATGAAATCTTCAGGGAACCTATCTTTATGTCTTTTGACCGCCTGGTTTAGAACTTTCGTCGTAACTCCATAAAGGGAAGCCAGATCTCTATCAAGCATCACCTTCTGCCCGCGAATTAACAGTATCGATCGCTCGATGCGCTCAAGAGGAATCAAGGATCTGTCTTTTG
>DBZJ01000206.1 GCA_002311635.1 Syntrophaceae bacterium UBA1163 | reverse complement strand
ATCAGCTCCTTTTCCTCCGTGCTGAGTTCAGCAGCCTTGCTTAAAATCTCGCTGCTAATTTCGATCTTTCCAATGTCATGCATTAAGCCCGAGACCCTGATGTTTTCAACCTCCGACCGGTGCAACTCCATGGCAATCGCAATATCTGTAGCCAATTCCGAGACCCTAACAGAATGACCCTTCGTGTAGCGATCTGTGGATTCAAGGTACTTCGAGAGGATTTCTAAGACGCCAATATAAGCATTTTTTAATTCTTTGACCCGTTGTTCGTTTTTTTCGTACAGAGTTCCAACGGTGAAACTGACCAGGATGAGAAACCCGCCCCATGAGGAAAGCTGCGCCACTCCTGTTAGTATTTCCTTACCATCAAGAAAACGCCCGGGAAAGACCAAGACGCAGATCAGCACTGCAAGAATGGAGAAGACGGCGGCAAGGACTCCCATCCGACGCCCAAGAAAATACCCTGCCATCAGCACGGGAAGATAATAAAAGTTTAGGATGATAAACTTTTCTTCGACGAGGTATGTACCAACGAAGGCAGCCATAAGGATTATAACAACCAAAATCTTTTCAAAATGTCGCAGAATGAATTGTTTGAATTGTTCCATTACTGTCTCCCCTGTCTTGTAGCGGCACCCGCATCCCAACCAATGTCAACGCTTGCGAGCACCCTCGGCCCATGCGACTTGACTAAAGCCTCGACCCACAGATATGTTTCGTTTTAGATACCCGGTTCGCCTTTTGTAATCCTTTTCGGAGCAAGGATGATGCCAAGTACCCAAGAAATCTGTAACCATTTGAAAGTTTGGGGGATTTTTAAGATCATTTCTTCATTGGAAGAATTATTAATGGAACAAAGATTGTCTCCGCTCTACGAATCTATTAAACTCTTTTTTCCTCATTTCCAACAATTCAAAGAAAAGGACTTAAGGAGTGAAAAGACCGGAGATGCTCGATTCGATGCTTGGGGCAGGATGAGATTATGGGGTTAAGGAGAGAGTGTTTGGTGAGGCCAGAAATTGAGAAGGCAGGTGGTGCCGTGGCTAATTTTCTGAAAATGTGATTGTTCATTTTCGTTTCATGACACAACATTTCTCAAGTCGAAATTGTTTGCAATATATCAGGTTTATGATTGTCTCTAACTAAATATTTTTTAAGACAAAAAAGGTCACTTTTTCTTCTTCCATAAAATTCCAACTTTCGAATAAACCCTTAGAAATCAAAGAATTCAAACATTCAATCCTTTTTGGCACTAAAATTGCCCATAGTTTAGATAGAAAAAAAGATTTTAAGGTAGATTGCCGATAAAGCCAAACCACGAGTGATCGTGGAGGAGTCCAGTCCATCTAATGTTGGCCGACATCGTAATGCCTGGAATGAGCGACACTGAGTTAGCCAAACTTTTGAAACCTCTCTGTCCTGAGATTAGGTGAATTGATGATCTGTCTCCGCAGGGTATTGATCTTCTTTTCAGTCCTCTTGCTTTTCTCATTTTCCTCATGCGGATATGTGAAAAGAACACAGGTGAAGAGTGCCATTGATGATGCTCACAAGAAACTCAGCTCAGGCGATTTTCAGAAGGCGTTGGATACATACCAATTGGTGTACAAAAAATATCCGAAAGATCCTGAGATGCTGAAAGAATACATTGAGACCATAGAATCTATGAAAAATCGAGGGGATAAGGCCTTTGATACGGAGAATTTTGTTCAGGCCCAAATCACCTATGACCTGCTGTTGAAGAACTTCTCCCGATTCAGCGATTTTGCCAACCTGCTTTCGTTCAAAGAAAATTTCTTAGTTACAAAACTTAGAATGAGTCGAATGCTTCAGGCGGAGAAGGAAGCTCGATCCTTTCTGAAAAGCGGAGATTTCCAAAAAGGGATCGATATCTACAGAAGTCTCATCCAGCAATACCCATCGGATACGACGGTGCGCAATCGCTATATAAGCCTCTTGGAGTCAATCAAAGCGCGGGCAGACCTTGACTTAAAACGTAAAGATTTCGCCCCTGCGGGAAGAACATACAGAATTCTCTTGGAAAACTACTCCTCCCTGAGCAACCTTAAAAGGTCCCTTTCTTACAATGCTGGGTTATTGGATGCAGGGATCAAAATCTGCCGAAAGATCCTGTTTGAAGATGGTCTCGAACAGTATCGATCTGGAAATCTAAGTCAAGCCATTTCTATCTGGAGAAATATCCTCACGTTTGATCCTGAAAATCTAGAGGTTAAAAAAGCAACGGACATGGCAACCCTTCAGTCCGGGAATCTAAAAAAAATCAACTTGGACGATACTAGACGATACTAAATGATAAAAGGCAAGATATGACGAAGCTAATCACTTCCTCATGAAATGGTCAGAAAAAAGTGATATGAAGACCTCATTTCTACACAAAGAAAACCGGAAACATGCAAGAACCCCAGTCTGTTTACCTGTTCATTTCCTGACTAATGAAAACGGAGGGGCTTACCCAGGGTTGACCATTGACGCTAGTGAATCCGGTCTTCTGATACAAACCCTAAAGGAGATGCCTGTTGGCATAAAAATAGATATTGAAATCTTGTTTCCGAAAGAGCTTTACTTGGCAAATTTCAAAGCAGAAGCGGAGATTGTCTGGAAAGATATCTGTAGTCGGGGGGATTGGGAAGGGTATCAATATGGGCTCAAGTTCATTCGAGTTTCAAAAGAAGATTATTTGAAACTAAGGCGAATTGTTAGCAACGCATTGTGTCTGAATGAAATAGATCTCATCGAGAGGCGTGGTTATCCATTAGGATTGGTTGTAAAACAGAATGAGAGCATAAAAACTGGTTCTTACAGGGTTCTCATCGTGGATGACGAAGAAATGATAAGAAATTTTCTTTGTTCTTTGTTGCCCAGGTACGGGCATAGTTGCGAGGTGGCGAAAGGCGGTATCGAAGCTCTGGAAAAAATCAAAAGAAATTCTTTTGATGCGGTGGTAGTCGATGTTGTCATGCCTCATATGGATGGGGTTACCCTTACCGAGGAGTTATTGAGGTTATATTCTAATCTTCCAGTTATGCTTATGACCGGGCATGCTCATGAGCATTCTGCTGAGTCAGCGATGGCGGCAGGAGCTCGGGAATTCATAAAAAAGCCATTTTCCATCCAGGAATTCATCATGCGTTTTGATAAAATGATGCGTGACTATAAGGGGGAAAAGGCGTTGCTCGCTCTTTCCCTGACAGATGAGCTTACAGGTTTGTGTAATCGTCGGAGATTCTTCATTCTGACAGAGCAGTATTTAAAGGTAGCCATTCGGACAAAGAAAAGACCATTGCTCCTTTTCATCGATATGGATGATTTGAAGGGAATTAACGACCGCTATGGACATAATGAAGGAGACCAGGTATTAATAGATCTCGCCAATATCCTTAAGAGAACCTTTCGTAAGTCGGATATTATTGCTCGGATTGGAGGAGATGAATTTGTAGTGCTGTTAGAATCCACTGATGAGAACAGTGAGACACTGATGACTCGTTTGCATGAAAATGTGAAAGATTATAACGCCCAGAGGTCCCAAGGTATACTGTCGATTAGTTTAGGAACTACTCAATTTGATCCTGAATCTCCTATTTCGATAGATGAACTCCTTTCTAAGGCGGACACCTTGATGTATGCCCAGAAGCGGAGAAAGTGGAAGTGTTGACCAATCAGAGAATTTATTGGAACCTCCGGGGGATCAGCGTAACGGGATGGCTGATTTAATATTAAAATTAGCGAAGGGAATTCTCGAAAGAAACCATGGGATGATGGTGGAAACCCATGGAAAAACTGGAGACTATTATTATTCTGATATTTCCTATTAAAAGAAGAAAAGAGGTTTATTAAGAACCGATAGCTCTATGAAACAAGACAGAAATTTAGTAATAGAAAAACCAGGGGGACGAGGAGACAATGGAAGAACCCTTTAACAACAAAGAGAGAAGAAGTCATCCCCGGTTTTTGATTGATTTGCCCCTTGAATATCGGGTTATGGATGGACCGTGTTTACGTGGAGGGATTGTTGTCAATGTGAGCGAGGGAGGCCTTCTCATCGAAACAGTCAGAGACATCCCTGTTGGTAAGGAATTGAATATTACTGTCCTGTTCCCAAAGGGATTTGAATTGGCTGACTTCAAGGTGGTGGCGATGATTGTGTGGAAAGAACCTTATCGGAAAGAGGACTTGAAAGGAGACTCGTACTGGAAAGGATACCAGTATGGAGTGGAATTTATGCAGGTATCGCAGGAGGATCGTTTGAAACTGAACTCACTTCTCGGAGGGCAATTTGAATTTGAGGAGACATTCCCAACTCTATCTTGTGGACTTTAGATTAAGAGGCCTATATGAATAGGTTCCTTCAAGGAATAATCTTAGCCCTTCATCATCGGATCCGTCTTCATTGTAGGAGATCGGAGAGAACATGGAAAATTTAACTTATGACCGAGCAAAGGTTAGCAGGCTTCCTGAAGAGAGTCTTGCCCAAATTGGAGGGGCCATAAACAAGCGGCATCCCGCGACTGATTTGTTCCCTGGATTAATCGTGGGATATCTGTCTAAACTACCTCAACCCCTACTTATATCAATTGCATCTGTTATGGTACTCTTGGTGGGAATTCTTCACCATATGGCAGGTCCCGAGCTTTCTTCCACAGTGTTTTACCTGATTCCTATCGCACTGGTTACCTGGTTCACAAAGAGATCGATCGGTCTGTTCATATGCATGTTTAGTGCTCTCACGTGGTTGGTCGCTGATCTTACATCGGGAGCCACCTACTCCTCTCCAGACATCCCTTATTGGAACGGGGTTGCAAGATTATGTTCCTTTTTTATCCTCACTTTCATTCTCTCGGCGTTGAAAAGCACCTTAAAGCAAGAAAAGGAATACTCCAGAATCGATTTTTTGACCGGCATTCGAAACCGGAGGGACTTTATTGAGCTGGTCAATATGGAAATTAACAGAGCCCGAAGATATGAACACCCCTTTACGATAGCGTGCATTGATCTGGACAATTTCAAGACAGTGAATGATCGTTTTGGGCATACTACTGGAGATATGCTACTCCGTTTAGTCGCGCAGACCATCCAGGAAAACATCCGGGCCACAGATACGGTGGCGCGCCTGGGGGGCGATGAATTCGCAATCCTGATGCCAGAGACCGGACGTAACGTGGCCGAGGTGATCTTGCAGAAAGTTCAGAAGATCAATTTGGACATCGTGCGGAAACATAGGTGTCCGATAACATTGAGCATCGGGGTTGTAACCTTCATGAGCCCACCTTCCACAGTTGACGAAACGCTTCGGATATCGGATCAGCTCATGTACACTGCAAAAAACAACGGCAAGAACAGTATCCAATATCAAGTTTTTGGAACGACCGAATGGCCGGCAGCGACAGAAGCTTAACGGCCTTTTGGTTACATGCTTGCCTTCAGATCCCGTGGGAAATATCGCTATCCCAATCCGAGATAATATAACTATAGTGCTCTTTCGGATGAGTATAATGTGGCCGGTGATTCTCATAAAAACGGGAAATCCGGGTTAATCAAGACTAAAGGTAGGGTGAGACCAATCTTTAAAGATCAGCTTAATAAAGCAATCAAAGAGTATCTAAAACAGATTGAGGCGTCCCCCAAGGATAAACGCCTGCATCTGAAACTTGGGGACCTCTACTTAAAAAATGGAGAAAAGGAGAAAGCAATCGATGAATATTTGAAAGCAGGTGACCTCCACGCCGAAGAAGATTTGAATATTCGAGCCATCGCAATCTATAAGAAAGTTGTTTCGATTGACCCGGAGCATATTGAAGCACTCCATAGAGCGGGGACACTATATGTCAAAGAAGGTTTTTTAGGAAATGCGAAGAGTTGTTATGAGAGGATCTTACAAATCAGCCCCAGCGACCAGCAGGCAATAAAGGCTCTTTCACGAATTGAGGACTCTAAGCAGTCGAAGCCAGTTCAAACCGAAATGGAAAAGAAAGAATCCCTTCCTATAACCTCTGAGGTTTCTCGTCTACCAAGTTTATCAAATGGAATAGAAATTCCCTCTCCTGATAAAGATTTGGAGCTGCACTATCACCTAGGGGTTGGGTACAAAGAAATGGGATTATTTGACTATGCGATTCCTGAGTTTGAGTTGGCCTCTGCAGATCCATCGATGAAATTTGATTGTTACATCTTCCTTGAAGCGTGTTTCAAAGAAAAAGGTGATTCCGAAGAATCGATGAAATATCTCGAATGGGCATCAAAAATAAAGGAACTGCCAAAAGACTTATAACTCGATCCTGCAGGAGTTATTCACACATCATGTTCTCATCCTTGACCTCACGGCCACGCTCTATTTTTAACCCCACCCATCCCATCTCTGACGTCAGGCCTTGTTATCAGGGTCACTTCAGATCCCTTAAAACAATTCTTATTGACAGTCTGGTCCTGATTTAGTAGAGTACAATCGAAGTTGAGGCCGTTATTAACCTCTAAGCCATTGGGTGAGTGTATGGTTGGAAGATTAATTTATACCCCATTTCTGAAAAAGGAACGAGGTTTTTTGTTTACAAGTGAAATTGTGATACAAGAGAGGTTTTTGAAAATCCCGGGGTGCTGAGAGAATGATTCTTGGGTGCGGTGGAAAAAAAGAAGAACAGCACTATGAAAAAGAGGGGAAACTTTATGGGAGTAGCCCCTTTGCCCATTGCGATACTGATTGCCCGTACACGGAAGGAACCTGTATCAGTCGTTGTTCACATTTAGGGTGGGACCAAAGACCATGCCTGAAAGCAGCTTATAGAGAGAAGAAAAAGAGTTAAGATAAGGAGCAAAAGAGAAGGGGAAGTAATTATTAAAGGGTGTAGAAGGCTTGATTGAAAGCCACTTGTCAGTTGGATGTTCGTCCCATCAAGGGCTACGTTCTTCGCTCAGTTCTGTTCTATTTAGAGGTATGGTTTCAAAAAAATCAGGGTCAGCTTCCAGAGGCAGAGTCAAAAATGGCTCTGCCTATTTTTATGC